>SKRP01000165.1 GCA_007118445.1 Natronohydrobacter sp. | reverse complement strand
CAGATCGCCCAGCCCCTCGACACTGACCCGGCCCTCGGCCTCGATCTGTGCGAGCATGTCCTCGGCGCGCTCGGCGTCATAAGCGTCCGGCGTGAACCCGGCCAGCCCCAGGATCACTGCGCGATCCGTCGCATGCCCGACCCCGGTAAAGGCCAGCGAGCCATGCAGCGACGCGCGCAGCCCCGCCACGCTGAAGGATAGCCCACGCAGATGATCCAGAAACCGCGCGGCCGCCACCATCGGCCCGATCGTATGCGACGAGGATGGCCCGATCCCCACCTTGAAAATCTCGAAAACCGACAGAAACATGCGCCATCCCTTCCCTGTTCGCTGGCCATAATCTAATCTTGTCCGGCACGAACACCATCCATCTTGCGACATGCAGGCCGTCAAACAAGACCTGTCCCCCCTTGGCAGCGACGCATTTCTGGGTCACTGTGGGCGCATGCGGTATATTCCTGCTCTCATCTTTACGCTGGCCCTTGCAGGCTGCGCGCCCCCCACCAGCCCGCAGGCCGGGCGCGCGCTTTATGACCAGAATTGTGCGGCCTGTCATGGGGCTGATGCGCGCGGGGGCGCGCAGATGCCCGATCTGACGCAGATCGCAGCGCGGGCGGGCGGCAGCTACCCGCAAATGCGCGTGCTCGACAAGCTCGATGGCTATGCGCGCGGCCAGACCGCTTATGACGGGGCGGAAATGCCCAATTTCGGCGATCTGCTGATCGGGCGGCTGACACGGGTGCAGACAGCTTCGGGGCAGTCGCGTGCCATGCCCGAGGCCATCGTCGCGCTGGACGCCTATCTGCAATCGATCCAGCGCTGACCCTGCGGCCTTGCGGTTTTCGCCTTTCGTCCAAGCCCCGCTTGCGCCTATAAGACGCGCGACACAGACAGAGGGCCTGCCATGACCAACGATCTGACCCCGATTGATCGCGCCAAATATGCCTCCGCGCATTGCGCGGCCGATTTCGTGCAGGACGGGATGCGCGTGGGGCTGGGCACCGGCTCGACCGCGGCCTGGCTGGTGCGGCGTCTGGGCACGCGGGTCCGGCAGGAAGGCTTGCGCATCATCGCGGTGCCGACCTCGACCCGCACCGCGCAACTGGCGCGCGAAGTGGGGATCAATGTGGTGTCGCTGGATGAGGCGCGCTGGCTGGATCTGACCATCGACGGTGCGGATGAGTTTGACGCCGAACTGACCCTGATCAAGGGCGGCGGCGGGGCGCTGTTGCAAGAAAAGATCGTGGCCACGGCCTCGGACCAGATGATCGTGATCACGGACGCGGCCAAGGAAGTGAAAACCCTGGGTGCCTTTCCCCTGCCCGTCGAAGTCATTCCCTTCGGCTGGCCCGCCACCAAGGCGCTGGTTGAAGAAGTGCTGGCCTCGATGGATGTGATGGGGCGGCAATCAAGCCTGCGGATGAACGGCACGCAGCCCTATGTCACGGATGAGGGCAATTACATCCTCGATCTCGGCTTGGGGCGGATCGGCAATGCGCGCCAGCTTGGTCTGGTGCTCAATCAGGTGCCGGGTGTGGTCGAAAACGGGCTGTTCGTGGATATTGCGGATCAGGTGGTGATCGGCCATCCTGATGGCTCTGTCGAGCTGCGCGACCTGACCACAGGCACGCCGGAATCGACCACACGGCAGGTCGATCTGGACGACGCGCGCAATATTTTTACAGATATCTGAGGCAAGACATGGCGTTTGACTACGATCTTTTCGTGATTGGCGGAGGCTCGGGCGGGGTACGCGCCGCGCGGATCGCGGCCAGCCAATACGGCGCGCGGGTTGCACTGGCCGAGGAATCGCGCATGGGCGGCACCTGCGTCATCCGTGGCTGTGTCCCGAAGAAACTGATGGTCTTTGCCTCGGGGTTTCCGGGTGCGGTGGCCGAAGCGCAGGATTATGGCTGGGACGCGCAGATCGGCGATTTCGACTGGCCTGCCTTTCGCGCGCGGCTGCGCACAGAACTGGACCGGCTGGAAAGCGTCTATCGCGCGGGGCTGGACCGCGCGGGCGTCACGGTCCATGATTGCCGCGCGACTGTCGCAGGCCCGCATGAGGTGCAGCTTGCCGATGGCGCGAGCGTCAGCGCCCGACATATCCTGATCGCAACTGGCGGCTGGCCGGTGGTGCCGGAACAATGGCAGGGGCTGGGGGCGATGACCTCGAACGAGGTCTTCGACATGGACAGGCTGCCCGGATCGATCCTGATCGTGGGCGGCGGTTATATCGCATCCGAATTTGCCTGCATCCTGAACGGCCTGGGCGTCAAGACCACGCAATTCTATCGCGGCGCGCAGATCCTGCGCGGCTTTGACGAGGAAGCGCGCGGCATGATCGCCGAGCAGATGTGCGAAAACGGGGTCGATCTGCGGGTCGGGACCGATGTGAAAGAGATCACGCGCGCGGGCACCGGCTATCATGTCAAATCGACAACTGGCCATGACGCGCAGTATGACGCGATCCTCTTTGCCACCGGGCGCAGCCCGAACACGACAGGTCTGGGGCTGGAAGCGCTGGGGATTGAACTGAAACCCAATGGTGCGATCCCGGTCGATGCCTATAGCCAGACCGCGATCCCCTCGATCTTTGCTGTGGGCGATGTGACCGACCGCGCCAATCTGACCCCGGTCGCAATCCGCGAAGGTCATGCCTTTGCCGACACGATCTTCGGCGGCAAACCCACTGCATTCGATCACAGCCTGATTCCGACCGCCGTGTTCACGCAACCGGAATTCGGCACTGTCGGCCTGAGCGAGGAAGATGCGCGCGCGCAAGGCCCGGTCGATGTCTATGCAGCGGCGTTCCGGCCGATGCGCACCGCCTTTATCGACCGCTCCGAGCGGGTGCTGATGAAACTGATCGTCTGCAAACGCAGTGACAAGGTGCTCGGGTGTCATATCGTCGCGGATCATTCGGGCGAGTTGATCCAGCTGGCCGGTGTGGCCATGTCAATGGGCGCAACCAAGGCGGATTTCGACCGCACGCTGGCCGTGCACCCGACCATGGCCGAGGAACTGGTCACAATGCGGACAGCAACCCGCAGCCATGACGGGTAAAGCTTGATTTCGACGGGCCAAGGCCCAATTTGGAGAGCAGATGACGACAACAAGGATGGAGACCTGATGTCTGGCAACAATGGCGGACCCTGGGGCGGTGGCGGCGGCAATCGCGGCGGCGGCAACCGGGGCAGTGGCGGCGGGAATCGCGGTGGGGACGGACAACCCCCGATCCCCGAAATCGACGAGATCGTCAAGAAGGGTCAGGAACAGCTCCGGGTCCTGATGGGCGGCGGTGGCGGCGGCAAGAATGGTCGCGGCACAGGCGGCCCCGGCTTTTCCAAGCGCGGGGTGCTGCTGGGTCTGGTGGCGCTCGTGGCGATGTGGACCTTCGCGTCCTTCTACACAGTGCGCCCCGAAGAGCGCTCGGTCGAGCTGCTGTTCGGCCAATATTACAAGACCGGCAATCCCGGCCTGAATTTCGCACCCTGGCCTGTCGTCAGCCATGAAGTGGTTCAGGTGACGACTGAACGGGTGACGGAAGTCGGCACTGGCCGTTCGGCGCTCGATACCGGCCTGATGCTGACCCGCGACGAGGCCGTCGTGGATATCGAGTTTCAGGTCGTCTGGAATGTGAGCGATCCCGCGCGGCTGTTGTTCAATCTGGCCGATCCGCGTGAAACTGTCCGTGCGGCCGCTGAATCAGCGATGCGTGACATCATCGCCCGGAGTGAACTTTCGCCGATCCTCAACCGTGATCGCGGCGCCATCGCATCAGACCTGCGCGCCGCGGTGCAGGAATTGCTCGACAGCTACGAATCGGGGATCAATGTGATCCGGGTCAATTTCGACAAGGCCGATCCGCCCGAGCAGGTGATCAGCGCCTTCCGCGACGTGCAGACCGCGCGTCAGGAACGTGACCGTCTGGAGCGTGAAGCCGATGCCTATGCCAACCGCGTTCTGGCACAAGCGCGTGGTCAGTCCGCGCAGCTTCAGGAAGAGGCCGAAGCCTACCGCGCCGAAGTGATCAACAACGCGCAGGGTGAAGCCGCGCGCTTCGTGTCGGTCTATTCCGAATACGTCAACGCGCCGGAAGTCACCCGCAAGCGGATGTATCTGGAAACGATGGAACGGGTGCTGGGGGATATGAACCTGACCATTCTCGACAATGTAACTGCAACTGGCGAAGGTGGCAGCAGCGGGGTTCTGCCTTTCCTGCCGCTTGATCAGCTGCAGCGCCAGCGGGGGGCGAACTGATGAAAAAAGCAGGTATTCTTCTGCCAGTGGCTGTCGTGGCGCTGGTGACAGCCTTCTCTGCCCTGTTCATCGTGGATGAACGCGAAAATGTGCTGGTGCTGCAATTCGGCCAAGTGAAACAGGAAATCACCGAACCGGGGCTGGGCTTCAAGATCCCCTTCATTCAGGAAGTGGTGCGCTATGACGCGCGGATTCTGGGCCTGCAGACGCAGCCGCTCGAAGTCACGCCGCTCGATGACCGGCGTCTGGTCGTTGACGCCTTTCTGCGCTGGCGTCTGGCCGATGTGCGCCGCTTCCGCGAAGCCGTGGGCGTCGACGGGGCGCGCGCCGCACAGGGCCGGATGGACCGGATCATGAATGCGGCCATTCGTGAAGTGCTGGGCT
>SKRP01000147.1 GCA_007118445.1 Natronohydrobacter sp. | reverse complement strand
CTGTCATAGGTCAGATCGAGCATCGCGCATGTCCTTTGGCCAATCGCATCGCCCGACTTCTAGCCAAGCGCTGCAGGCGCAGCAAGAGCGGCTTTGGGCGAATCCCCGCCGAAAACCGGCCGCGCCGCCCGACCGGGTTTGCCAAGGGCACTGATTCTCGGGCATTGCCGCGCTGCAGCGTAATTTGGCGCTGTGCTGTCTTCGGAACCATCATGATCCGCTCTCTGCCCGTTGCGCCGCTGCTGGCCGCTGCCCTTGTGTCGCTTTCCGCGGCCTGTTCGATGTCCGCTCCCGATGGCCGGACGAAACCCTCGGATGAAATCGAGGTCTCGACACGCTGGGATCACCGTCCCGAAGCCGATCTCTGGACCGCCGCAACATTCGAGGCGCTGGACAATGGCGGCAAAGCGCTGGTCAAGACAGTGCCGCGGGATATCGACACATTCTGCCCAGGCTATGCAGATGCGGATACGGACGGGCGCAAGGCATTCTGGACAGCGTTCTTTTCGGGGCTGGCCGGATATGAAAGCACCTGGCGGCCCGAGGCCGCAGGGGCGGGCGGGCGCTACCGGGGGCTGTTGCAGATCTGGCCCACATCAGCGCGCTATTATGGCTGCGACCTGTCGCATCCCAAAGGGCTTTATGATGGCGCGACCAATCTGCGCTGCGCCTCGCGCATCGCCGCGCAGGCCGTGGCGCGCGACAAGGTCGTTGCAGGTGCCGCAGGCAATTGGGGCGGTGTCGCAAAGGACTGGCCACCGCTGCGCAATGCGCGCAAACGCGCTGATATCGCAGGCTTTACCCGTGCGCTGCCCGTCTGCCAGATATGATCGCGCAGTTTCTGTGGCCCTGTTGAGGATTTGCTAACCCTCATATGGCAGGCTCGGCGCTGATCCGGGTGGCAACAGCATGACGCAACAGGCAGACAAGACAGATACGGCAACTGGTCAGACGGCAGAAGTGCCGCCTGTGAACGCGGTTGCCACCATGGCCACACGCCACCGGCGCGATGCTGAACAGGCGCGCGCGGCTTTCGCGGCGGCGCTGCGCGTGGCTTTCGGGCGCATGGCTGCGGATGTGCCGGGGCTGGATGCGGCTGTGCAGAAGATCGAAACCCGCCAGGGCGGGCTGGCAGAGGTGCTGGAACTGCCCGAAAGCGGGGCGTTTCTGGCCGTGCTGGAAGGACAGGGCGACCGGATGGGGCTGCTGCTTGCCTGTCCCAAACTGATGACCAGCGCGATCGAAGCCCTGACCACAGGGCGGGTGGACACTGCCCCGCCGCCGCATCGCAAACCCACCCGCACGGATGCCGCGCTGATTGCGCCAATGATCGATGCCTTTCTGCGTCTGGCAGAGCAGGGCTGTGCCGATCTGGCGCAGGCCGGGCTGATGGCTGGCTATGCCTATGGCTCCTGTCTCGATGATCCGCGCCCGCTCGGGCTGATGCTGGAAGAAGGGCAATATCACATCCTGCATCTGCGGGTCAGTCTGGGCTTTGGCGCGCGCGATGGCGACTGGTTCGTGATCCTGCCGGACCCTGTATCCAGTGCGGCCCCGCACCATGAGGTGATGGATGATGCAGCAGCAGAGCGCGACTGGCAGGCACGGCTGGACACCGCGATCAGCAACAGCGAAGTGGTGGTGACGGCGATGCTGGGTCGCGTCCAGTTCACCCTGACTGACGCGCTGCGGCTGCGACCGGGCGATATCCTGCGGCTGCCCGAATCCGCGCTGGAATTGCTGACACTGGAAACCATCAACCAGAGCCCGGTCGCCATCGGACGGCTGGGCCAGACCCGTGGCCAGCGCGCGATCCGGCTGACCGCCGATCCTGGCGTGATGACCGATGCGCTGGGCGCGCAGGCCCCGCAAGTCGCGCTGCCCGCGCAGGTGCTGCCCTTCACCCCCCCGCAAGCTGCCTTTGTGCCGGACCCGCCGCCCGATGCGCAGCCTGCTGCCGGGCCTGCGCCCGATCCGACCACTGCGCAATCCGCGCCGGCTGTGGGCGACACGCCTGCGCCTGATCCAGCGCTGTCAGATGTTCCCGACGCAGACACACGGACCCAAACGCCAGAGTGACCGCCGCGCGGCCTGTGTGCGCAGACCATAGTCGCGTCTGATCAAGCGCGGCGGGATGCACTGGACAACCGCGCGCAGACGCGGAACGGTTCGCGTATGTCCTGTGCGTGATCCGGTCCCCGTGCAGAAGGGGCGAACCGGGTGACATGCATGTGTCGGGTCAGGCGCTGCCGGATGGGGCCGATACAAGCGCGCAAGGCGTGACGCTGGCGCGGCTTTCGCGCCCCCCCGAATTGCCACAGGCCCCGGATGTCACCAGGGCCTGTGGACGAAAGTCTTGTAAGATCAGGTTTTTGCGAGTTGTTCGATCGTGCTGCGAAAAGGTTCGAGCGCATAGCCATGGCGCGCGGGAATGGCGATCAGCTCATCGGTCGGGCGGTGCCCGGCCTGCGACAGCGCCCAGACGATGGACGAGCGATTGCCCGAGGCGCAATAGGCCAGCACGGGCCCGTCGCTGTCGCGCAGCGCTGCCCCCTGTGCCTGCACATTCTCCATCGACACCGCCCCGCCTATAACCGGGTTGAGCACGAAGCGCAGTCCGGCAGCTTCGGCTGATTTGCGGACTTCATCTGCGCGCAATTCGGGCGGGATTTCTCCGTCCGGGCGGTTGCAGATCAGCGTGCGGTATCCCGCCTCGGCAATCGTGGTCACATCATCGGGTGTGATCTGCGGCGAGACTGCGTATTGGTCGCTCAGGGGTCTGATATCCATGCGTTGCTCCGCTCAGGCAGCTGCCAGTCGGTCGATCTGCAGCCGGATGGGTTGAGCCACCAGCATACCGCCGATCATCGCAAGGATAAAGACGATCCCGCCCGTGCCGCCCCAGCTGAGCGAGGCAATCGCAGGACCGGGGCACAGCCCCACCAGCCCCCAGCCCGCGCCGAACAGCACCGAACCGATGACCAGATTATGCCCCAGACGCGGATCGGGCCGGTTCGGGAAAGGCGTGCCTGCCAGCGACACGGCGCGTTTGGTGGTCATATGCCAGGCCACAAGCATCGGCAGGATCGCCCCGCCCAGCACGAAGGCCAGTGTCGGATCCCAGGCGCCGAACACATCCAGCCAGCCCTGCACCTTGGTCGTGTCGGTCATGCCCGACACCAGCAGCCCAGCGCCGAACAACCCGCCCGAAAGCGCAGCAATCACAATACGTTGCATCAGATCACCCCCAGAACATGGCGAAACAGCACCATCGCGATACCGCCCGCGAGCAGATAGAACACCGTCGCCACGATCCCGCGCAGCGAGAAGCGCGAAATCCCGCAGACCCCGTGGCCCGAGGTGCAGCCATTGGCCAGCCGCGTGCCGATACCCACCAGCAGGCCGCCGGCGATGACAATGGCCAGGTTTGAGGTCACATTGGTCGAAACCTCGACCGAAAAGAGCGGCAGCATGAGCGCAGGGACCACCACAAGGGCTGCGAGAAACGCCACCCGCTCGGCCCAGTTGCCAAGGCCGGAGCGATCCACCAGCCCGCCGATAATGCCGCTTGCGCCCATGATCCGGCCATTGCCGAGAAGGAAAATCGCAGCAGCCGTGCCGATCATCAGGCCCCCGACAAGGCCCCAGATCCAGTCAGCTTGTATCATATTCTTGTCCTGTTCGCTGAAACGGCGCGGCATGATGTTGCCGCGCCCGTTGTGTTGATGCGTCTGATCCGGGTCAGAGCGTGTTGACCGGCACTTTCAGATAGGTCGTGCCATTGTCTTCCGGCTCGGGCATCTGGCCTGCGCGCATATTGACCTGCAAGGACGGCACGATCAGCCGCGGCATCCCCAGCTGGCCATCGCGTTCGTTGCGGGCGGCGACGAAATCATCCTTGGATTTCCCTTCACCGACATGCTTGTTCAGGCGTTTCTGCTCGCCCACCGTGGTTTCCCAGGCAAAGGTGTCGCGGCCTTCGGCCTTGTAGTCATGGCCCACGAAAATCCGCGTCTCGTCCGGCAGGGCGAGGATTTTCTGAACCGAATCCCACATCATATCCGCGGACCCGCCAGGGAAATCGCAGCGCGCCGTGCCGAAATCGGGCATGAACAGCGTATCACCCACGAAAGCCGCATCGCCGATGACATAGGTCAGGCAAGCGGGCGTGTGGCCGGGCGTATGCAGCACATCGCCGCGCATCTGGCCGATATGGAAGCTGTCGCCATCGGTGAACAGCGCATCGAACTGGCTGCCATCGCGCTGGAATTCAGTGCCTTCATTGAAGACCTTGCCGAATGTGTCCTGCACGATGCGGATATTCTCGCCAATCGCGATCTTGCCGCCCAACTCGCGCTGCAGATAGGGCGCTGCGGACAGGTGATCGGCATGGACATGGGTTTCCAGCAGCCATTCGACCTCGTAGCCTTTGTCCTTGACGAAGGCGATGACCATATCCGCCGAGCGCGTATCGGTATGGCCAGAGGCATAGTCGAAATCCAGAACGGAATCGACAATGGCGCATTTCTTGCTGTTGGGATCGCGCACGATATAGGTGACGGTGAAAGTTGCTTCGTCGAAAAATGCTGTGACTTCAGGGGTCATGTTGCGTCTCCTTCTGTGTCTGTTGAGCGCAATATAACCTTTCCAAAACATATTGCAAGATTTGAATGTAAATAATCCTGCAGGGCGTGCTGCGGCCTGTCGGGCAGGCCGCAGCGACAGATTTCTGCTTACAGTTTCAGGGCCTTGGACGCCGACATGACGTCGATTTCCAGCGCCTTGCCGACAGCATAATGCGTCAGATGGCCCGCATGGGTGTTCAGACCTTCCAGGAGATGCGGGTCATCCTCGCAAGCCTTGCGCCAGCCCTTGTCCGCCAGCGCCAGCATGAAAGGCATGGTCGCATTGCCAAGCGCAATCGTCGAGGTCCGCGCCACGGCACCCGGCATATTGGCAACGCAGTAATGCATCACGCCATCGACCTCATAGACCGGATCGGCATGGGTGGTGGCGCGCGATGTCTCGAAACAGCCGCCCTGATCGATTGCCACATCGACCAGCACCGCGCCGGGCTGCATGGTCGCAAGCTGGTCGCGCTTGATCAGCTTGGGGGCGGCGGCACCGGGGATCAGCACCGCACCCACCACCATATCCGCGCGGGTGATCAGCTCGGCCACTGCAGCGGCGTCGGAAAACTGCGTGGTCAGGCGACCGTGAAAGATATCGTCCAGATAGGACAGGCGCGCAATAGACCGGTCCAGAATCGTCACATTCGCGCCCATTCCGACAGCGACCCGCGCCGCTGCCGTGCCGACAACGCCCCCGCCGATGATGGTGACATTCGCAGGTCGCACGCCCGGCACGCCACCCATCAGCACACCGCGCCCGCCATTGGCCTTTTGCAGCGACCATGCGCCCATCTGCGGGGCCAGACGCCCGGCCACTTCGGACATCGGCGCGAGCAGCGGCAAGCCGCCATTGCGGTCGGTCACGGTTTCATAGGCAATCGCGGTGACGCCTGCATCCAGCAGATCGCGGGTCTGGGCAGGGTCGGGGGCCAGGTGCAGATAGGTGAACAGAAGTTGGCCCTCGCGCAATTGCTTGCGCTCGATCGCCTGCGGTTCCTTGACCTTGACGACCATCTCGGCGCGGGCAAAGACCTCTTCTGCCGTATCGACAATCGCCGCGCCGACCCTGGTGTAATCTTCATCGGTGAAGCCGGACCCGGCCCCGGCGCCGGTCTCGACAATGACCTGATGGCCATGCGAGATGGCCTCGAGTGCTGCACTGGGCGTCAGGCCCACGCGAAATTCCTGTGGCTTGATTTCCCTCGGGCAACCGATCAGCATGATATCCTCCTTATCCACTGCAAAGAAGATATTGCAAAACCTGCGCGAAATCCTTGATACTATACGCAGCTTTCGCGGGTTTCATCGAAGGATCTGCGCAGAAAGCCCGAAATCAGGCAGAAAGGTTGCGCTGCAATGCAGCTAGACGCGACAGACCGCCGCATCCTGCGGGTGCTGCAAAAGCAGGGCCGGGTGACGAATGCCGAACTGGCCGAACTGGTGAATCTGTCGCCTTCAGCCTGTCACCGGCGCGTGCAGCGGCTGGAGGCCGATGGCATCATCGCCGATTATGTGGCGCTCCTGGACCTCAAGCGCATCGGGCGGCCCACTGTGGTCTATGTGGAAATCAAGCTTTCAGGGCAGAGCGACGAGATCCTCGACGCGTTCGAGCGTGAAATCCGCCGCGTGCCGGATGTGCTGGAATGCCATCTGATGGCGGGCAGCGCGGATTACCTGCTGAAGATCATCGCCGCCGATACCGAGGATTTCGCCCGCATCCATCGCCGCTATCTCAGCCGTCTGCCGGGTGTGGTGCAGATGGAATCGTCCTTTGCGCTGCGCACGGTGCTCAAGACGACAGCGGTGGATATCTGACCCCGACACAGCGGGGTCAGCCAAGAGTGTGAACATTCAGCGCGCGCGCAAAGCGTCGCGGATTTCGGTCAGAAGCTCTTCCTGCGTCGGGCCTTTCGGCGCTTCCTCGGTCGGGGGCGCTTCGCCCCTGCCCAGTTTCGAAATCTTGTTGATGGTACGCACCAGCATGAAGACCACAAAGGCAATGATCAGGAACTTGATCACGGCATTGATGAAATTGCCGATCATGAATTGCGCGTCCCCGACCCCGAAACTGATCGCGCTGAAATCGATCCCGCCGATGAAAATCCCCAGAAGCGGGTTGACCAGATCTTCGACCAGCGAGCTGACAATCGCGGTGAAAGCCGCCCCGATGATGATCCCGACCGCCAGATCCATGGCATTGCCGCGCGCGATGAACTCTCTGAACTCTTTAAGCATCCTGTGATCCCTCGTGGTTATGGTGGCAGGATGCTAGCGCCAACGCCATTAGGGGTAAACGGTCAATCCTGTGCGCCCGGCAAGGCCCCGGTCAGGGTATAGCGCAGGATCGCCACAACCTGTTCGGGCGTTTCGGCCACAGCCAGCGCAGCGGCATCGACTTCCTTGAGCGCGTGCTGATGCTCGGCCCCGTGCAGCACGATCAGCGATTTGCCCAGAGCGGCCGCATAGCCCGCGTCAAAGGCCGCATTCCACTGCTTGTATTTATCGCCAAAGCGCACCACCACGATATCGGCCTCGGCCAGCGCCTTGCGGGTGCGGATCGCGTTCAGCTTCGCGCCCTTGTGGTCATGCCAGAATTTCTGATCCTCTGCGCCCATGATCGCCACCCCGCAATCATCCGATGCCGCGTGATCCGTGACCGGCCCGGTGAAGGTGACAGACAGGCCCGCCGCCCCCTTCGCGATCTGTTCGCGCCAGTCGGTGTGAATCTCTCCTGCCAGATAGACGGTCAGTTGCATTCCTGTCTCCTTTCCCCTGTGATGCCGTGTCATATAACAGGGCAGGCCGGGAACTCCAGCCGCTGGCATGTTGCGGGGGCGGGCAAACTGTGGCAAAGGTCAGGGACAGGCTTGCTAAACCGAAGAGTTCAAAACGATGGCCGATTTCGCTGCCCGCCGCCGGACCATGGTCGACACGCAAGTGCGCCCGTCTGATGTGACCAAATTTCCGATCATCGAGGCGATGCTGCGCGTCCCGCGCGAGGAATTCGTGCCCGATGACAAGGTCGAGGCCGCTTATGTCGGCGAGAACCTGCCGCTGGGCGGCGGGCGCGTGCTGCTTGATCCGCGGACGCTGTCCAAGATGCTCGATGCGCTGGACATCACACCGCGCGATCTGGTGCTCGATATCGGCTGTGGCACAGGCTATTCCTCGGCGCTGATGCAAAGCATGGCGCAGGCCGTCATCGGGCTGGAGCAGGATGAGACCCTTGCCAAGACTGCCGAAGCCGCGCTTGCCAGCGCGGGGGCGGAAACCGTGGTTCTGGTCACGGGCGCGTTGACCGCAGGTGCGCCGGACAATGCCCCCTATGACGCGATGATCCTGCAGGGCGGGATCGAAACCTTTCCGCAGACCCTGATCGGGCAACTCGCCGAAGGCGGTCGTGTCTGCGCGCTCTTCATGGATGGCGCGCTCGGCGTGGTCCGGCTGGGGGTGCGCAAGGGTGATGTGATCGGCTGGCGCGATATCTTCAACGCTGCGGCCCCGGTGCTGCCGGGGTTTGAGAAAGCGCAGGCGTTCAGCCTGTAGGAACAACAAGCGCGGCGATGCACGCCGCGCGCCAGCATGAGGCAGGGTGAATGAGGCGTTTCCTGAAATCGGCGGCAGTGGCTTCGGCGCTTCTGAGCTTCGCCATGCCGGTGCAGGCGCAATCACTGGCCGACACGCTGATTGCGGCCTATCGCAGCTCGAATCTGCTTGAACAGAATCGTGCGCTGCTGCGCGCCGCCGATGAGGATGTGGCGATTGCCGTGGCCTCGATGCGCCCGGTGCTGAATTTCGTGGTGGATGCGCAACAGCGCCTCTCCTCGGGGGGGCAGGCGGACAGCCTGTCGCTGGGGTTCAATCTGGCCGCCGAAGTGACCATCATCGATTTCGGGCGCGGCAGGCTGGCACAAGAGGCCGCAAAGGCGCAGGTTCTGGCCACCCGTCAGGCGCTGGTGGATGTGGAACAGCGCGTGCTGCTCTCGGCGATCTCGGCCTATCTGGATGTGCGCACCGCCTCCGAGGCGGTGGCGCTGCGCCAGGCCACGCGGCGTGTGATCACGCAGGAACTGAACGCCGCGCGCGAGCGGTTTGAACTGGGCGAGGTCACACGCACGGATGTCGCGCTGGCCGAGGCCCGGCTGGCCGCAGCGCGTTCGATGCTGTCGGCTGCCGAGGGCGATCTGGCGGCGGCGCGCGAGGCGTATAAATTCGCGACCGGCAATTATCCGGGCCAGTTGCGCCCGCCGCCCAGCCTGCCGCGCACTGCCGCCAATCTGCAGACCGCGCAGGATATCGCGCGGCGCACCCATCCCGGCGTGCTGCAGGTCCAGCATGAGGTGACGGCAGCCGAACTGAATGCCGAGCGCGTCTTTGCCCAGCGACATGGTTCTGTCACCGGCTCGGCGAGCTTGGGGCGGCAGCTCAGTGGCACAACCGGCGATAGCACCAGCGCCAGTGCCGGTATCCGCTATGCGCGCCCGATCTACCAGGGCGGCCAGCTGAATGCGCTTGCGCGGCAGGCCAATGCGCGCCGTGATGCAGTCCGTGCCGGATTGCATCAATCCGTCGCGCAGGTCTTGCAGAATGTCGCGGTCGCCTGGTCGAATGTCGAGGTCTCGGCCGCCCGGATCGCGGCCAGCCAGCAACAGGTCCGCGCCGCCCAGACCGCTTTCGAGGGCACGCGCGAGGAAGCCCGGCTGGGTGCGCGCACCACGCTCGACGTGCTCAATGCCGAAACCGACCTGCTGGATGCGCGCACGCAGCTTCTGCAGGCACAGGCGGCGCAGCAGCTGACGACCTATAATCTGCTCGCGGCGATGGGTCTGCTGACCGTAGATCATCTGGGCCTTGGCATTCCGACCTATGACCCGGAAGCCTATTACAATGCGGTGCGCAATGCGCCGGTGGCTTCGCCGCAGGGCGAGGCGCTGGACCGGGTGCTGCGTGCGCTCGGGCGCGACTAGCCCGTTTACCGGATCAGTGCTTTCCAGATTGTGTGGAGAGCCAAGCCTTGTTACACTACCGCTGTCACGGTTGTTGCAGTCAGGCCCATCCATAAGGTGCCACGAAGCGCCGTGCTGGCAGGTATGTGGTAAAGGGGCAGAGAGATGACAGAGGCCATGTCGCATCGCGAGATCGAGGATGTGCTGAGTTCGGTCAAGCGCCTTGTCTCGCAGGACAATCAACAGCGCCCCCTGGCCGCGCCGCGTCCCGAAAAGCTTGTGCTGACATCGGCGCTGCGTGTCCTGCCCGAGAACGACCCGGACCCCGAAAGCGAGTCTGACAGCGGTGCGGATGCCCGGCCTGAATCCAGTGACGCGCCGGATGGTAATATTCCGGACAAGGCAGATGGCGCATCGGCAGCATTGATCGAGGATACATCCAAGGCACCCGCGCCCGAGGCCGAAACCCCTGCGCCAGAAGCTGCGCCAGCGCCGGAAACTGCCCTGCCGCCCTCGCTGATCCGGCGTATCGCGCAAGCCGGATCGGGTCCGGATGTGGCCCCCGGCTTGCCCTTTTCCGTGCCCGACGCGCACGAAACAGACCCCCGGACCGCAGCGCCATCGCCAAAGCCCTGCCAGCCTGATCCGCTCGTGCCTGAGGATGCTGCGCTGGAAGCCACGCTTGCACGGCTGGAGGCAGCGCTGTCCGGCAAACCCGCCCCGCAAACCGCGACCGCCGCTGTGCAGGAAAGCACCCCGCCAGCCAGTTCCGCGCCGCCCCGGAACGAGGATGATCAGATCATCGACGAGGGCACGCTTTACCAGCTGGTTGCGCATATCGTGCGGCAGGAATTGCAGGGCGAGCTGGGTGAGAAGATCACCCGTAACATCCGCAAGCTGGTCCGGCAGGAAGTCGCGCGCGAGTTGCAGTTGCGGCGCGACTGACCTGCGCCACGCAAGCTTTCAATAGCTGCGGGCGTGGTCGAACGTCCGGGCCGCTTTCCGGACATCAGCGCCATTTGTGCATCGGCATTTCTGCCCGCGCTCCGCATTGTTCTGGTGGTCCCGCATGTCGAAAAGCCCGAACCCGGTATCCGCATTCGGGCGACATGCGATGGGACGACCTGCGGGCAAATCGTCCTGCGGGCCGGACCGGACCGGAACTGTGTTCCGGGGAACCGCAAGAGCCATGATGGGATCGTGAAAGCTCTGCCCTTCATGATATTTTGTTCTTATATTCTCTGCTATATGGCCTGAAAAGGGAATATTGTTCTATATTGCTGCAGAAGCGAAAGGAGTCGCACCATGCAGCATTTCCCGGTTTTTCTGGATATGGCCAGCGCCCGCGTCGTCATCGGTGGCGGCGGCGAGATTGCGCTTGCCAAGCTGCGCCTGCTGCTCAAGACCGATGCGCAGATCACCCTCTGCGCCCCGGATTTCACGCCCGAGATCGAAGCCCACAGCCCCCGCGTGACGCTTGTGCGCCGCCCGCTGCTGGGCTGCGACCTGCAGGGCGCGCGGCTGGTTTATGCGGCGACCGGCGATGCTGCGGCGGATGCGCGTATCGCAGCGCTTGGCCGCAAGGCAGGCGCGCTGGTCAATGTCGTGGACAATCTCGATGCCTCTGATTTCCTGACGCCCGCCATCGTGGACCGAGCGCCCGTGGTCATCGCCATCGGCACCGAGGGCGCGGCCCCGGTGCTGGCGCGCAAGATCAAGGCGCATCTCGAAGAGGTGCTGCCCGCCTCGCTGGGCCTGCTTGCCCGGATCGGCAAGGGGTTTCGCGCCATGGCCGAACAACTGCCGCAGGGGGTGCGTCGTCGCGCGTTCTGGGCCGAATATTATGACCATGCAGGCCCCCGCGCGCTGGATCAGGGCGGTGTACCACAGGTCGAACAGGCGCTCGACGACCTGCTCGCCCGCCATCTGACCGCGCAAGCCCCCGATGGGCATGTCGATTTCGTCAGCGCAGGCCCCGGCGACCCCGAGCTTCTGACGCTCAAGGCCCGCAAGCTGATCGACCGGGCCGATGTGGTGATCCATGACCGGCTCGTGTCGCCTGAAATCCTGGAACTCGCCCGGCGCGAGGCGGTGATGATCGCGGTCGGCAAGCAGGGCTTCGGCCCTTCGACCCCGCAAGCCGAAATCCACCGTCTGATGATCGAACATGCCGCAAAAGGCGCGCATGTCGTGCGGCTGAAGGGCGGCGATGCCTCGGTCTTTGGCCGTCTGGACGAAGAAACCGGCGCGCTTGACGGGGCAGGGATCCGCTGGCAGGTCATCCCCGGTGTGACCTCGGCCTCCAGCGCTGCGGCCAGCATCGGCCAGAGCCTGACCCGGCGCGGGCGCAACCAGTCGCTGCGGCTGGTCACGGCGCATGACATGCAGGGCTATGCCGATCAGGACTGGCGCGCGCTGGCCGCGCCCGGTGCGATCACAGCGGTCTATATGGGCAAGCGCGCAGCCCGTTTCGTGCAGGGGCGGCTTCTGATGCATGGGGCCAGCCCGGACACGCCCGTCACGCTGGTCGAGAATGCCTCGCGCGCGGATCAGCAGATCGTGCCGACAACCTTGGCGCAACTGCCGCAGCAGGCCGCACAGCTGGCCGGGCCCGCGATCATCCTTCTGGGTCTTGCGCCCAAATCTGCCGAACAGGCCAATGAAATTCAGGAACAGGCCCTATGAGCATCCGTTTTACCCCCTCTGTTGTCACTGCGAACGACCTCTTGATCGGCGATGTTGTCTATCTGACCCCGCAGGGCGGCTGGTCGCGCATCCATGCCGAGGCCGAGCTTTTCACCGAGCAAGCTGCCGCCGAAGCCGCGCTTGCCGCCGCGCAGGCCCAGCCTGACCGGCTGGTCGGTGCTTATCTCGCGCCCGCGCGCGACGGCGCGGACGGCCCCGAACCGGCGCATTTCCGCGAAGTGTTCCGCGCGCGCGGCCCGTCGAACTATCCGCATGGCAAACAGGCCGAGCGAATGTGTTGAGCATCCCCGCCACATATTCCTGACCTGCCCATCAAAGGACCGACTGCCATGTATCGCTATTCCGAATTCGACCGCGATTTCCTTGCGACCCGCAACGCCCAGTTCCGCGCCCAGGTGGAGCGGCGCATTTCCGGCGCGCTGACCGAAGATGAGTTCAAGCCGCTGCGCCTGATGAACGGCCTCTATCTGCAGCTGCACGCCTATATGCTGCGCGTGGCGATCCCCTATGGCACATTGAACAGCGTCCAGATGCGCCAGCTTGCGATGATCGCGGATCGCTGGGACAAGGGCTATGGCCATTTCACCACGCGCCAGAACATCCAGTTCAACTGGCCGCGCCTGCGCGATGTGCCCGATATGCTGGATGCGCTGGCCGATGTGGGGATGCACGCGATCCAGACTTCGGGCAATTGCGTGCGCAATGTCACAGCGGATCATTTCGCAGGCGCTGCGGCAGATGAAATCGCCGATCCGCGCCCGGTGGCAGAGCTGTTGCGCCAATGGTCCACGGATCACCCTGAATTCCAGTTCCTGCCGCGCAAGTTCAAGATCGCGATCACCGGCAGCCCCAATGACCGCGCTGTAACCCGCGCGCATGATATCGGGCTGCGCATGGTGTTGCAGAACGGGCAGCGCGGGTTCGAAGTGATCGTCGGCGGCGGGCTGGGGCGCACGCCGGTCATCGGCAAGGTGCTGGCCGAATTCATCCCCGAAGCCGATCTGCTGCCCTATATCGAGGCGATCCTGTCCACCTATAACAGCTTTGGCCGCCGTGATAACAAATACAAGGCGCGTATCAAGATCATGGTCAACGAGCTGGGGCTGGAAGAGGTCCGCGCCCGTGTCCAGCGCCGCTTTGACACGCTGCGCGCCGAATGGGGCGGGGCCGATCAGGCGATCCTGAATGATCTGCGCCGCGCCTTCGCGCCGCCTGCCTTCCGTGTTGCATCGACGGAAGCCTATGATATCGCCTATGAAAATGACCCGGTGTTCCGGTCCTTCGCGGATACCAATCTGGCCGGGCATTGGCAGGACGGCTATGCGATTGTCACGATCAGTCTGAAAGCGCATGGCGCGACACCGGGCGATGCGACCTCTGACCAGATGCGCCTGATGGCCGAACTGGCGGAACGCTACGGGCATGACGAGTTGCGCATCAGCCATGAACAGAATGTCATCCTGCCGCATGTGCATAAATCCGACCTGCCTGCGCTTCATGCCGCGCTGCAAGGGGCCGGGCTGGCCACGGCGAATGTCGGCTTGATCTCGGATATCATCGCCTGCCCCGGCATGGATTACTGCGCGCTGGCCACGGCGCGTTCGATCCCGGTCGCGCAGGAAATTGCGACAGCTTTCGAGGCACGCGAGCAGGATATCGGCGGGCTGAAGATCAAGATATCGGGCTGCATCAACGCTTGCGGGCATCATCATGTGGGCCATATCGGGATTCTCGGTCTCGACCGCGCCGGGGTTGAAAATTACCAGATCACGCTAGGCGGCGATGCGGCCGAAACTGCCGCGCTTGGAGAACGTGCAGGGCCGGGCTTTGCCTATGACCAGATCGTGCCGGCCATCGAGCGGGTGATCGATGCCTATCTGTCCCTGCGCAAGGCACCGCATGAAACATTTATCGAGGTGTACCAACGCCTTGGCGCGCAGGTTTTCAAGGATGCGCTCTATCAGCCAGGAGATCGCGCCAATGCCGCTTGATGCATCTTCCCTCACCACCGCCTTGCTGCGCGATCATGCGCAAAGCACAGCGCAGGACTTCCTGAGTGATGCTCTCGCGCGGGCCGGGCGGGTTGCGATGGTGTCGTCTTTCGGGGCGGATTCGGCTGTGCTGCTGCATATGGTGGCGCAGATCGACCGCGATCTGCCGGTGCTGTTCATCGATACGCTGGCCCTTTTCCCCGAAACCGTGGTCTATCAGAAAGAACTGGCCGCCCATCTGGGGCTGCGCAATGTCCAGACCATCACACCGGATCGCAACGCGCTTTTCGCGCGTGACCCGGATGGGTTGTTGCACCTCTCGGATACCGAAAGCTGCTGCAAGCTGCGCAAGGCCGAGCCGCTGGCGCGCGCGCTCGCGGGCTATGACGCCTGGATCACCGGGCGCAAGCGTCATCAGGCCGCAACGCGGGCGGATCTTGAGCGCGCGGAACTGGAACCGGGAACCGGGCGCATTCGCCTGAATCCGCTGGCAGACTGGAATGCGGCGCCGATCAGCGCTTATCTCGATGCGCATGATCTGCCGCGTCACCCGCTGGTGGCGCGCGGCTATCCGTCGATTGGCTGCCAGCCCTGCACATCGCGCGTTCTGACGGGTGAAGATCCCCGCGCAGGCCGTTGGCGTGGAACGGAAAAAACCGAATGCGGAATTCATTTCATTGGCGGGGTGCCGCAGCGCGCCCGGAAGGCAGATGCAGCATGAGCGTGATTGTCACTGATACCGGGTTCAGCCCCGATGACTGGCCCGAACAGGTGGTCTTGTTCGAGGAGATGGATGACCACGGGCTGAACGGCCTGACGGCAGTTGATCTGTCCGGCGACATGGCCCCGGAGGGGTTGGACGCGCTGGCCGGACGCGCCAGCCATATCCGCATTCTGATCCCCGGATTTGCCGATGGGCGTGGCTTCACGCTGGCGAAACAATTGCGCCGCATGGGGTTTTCGGGACGGCTGCGCGCGGCAGGGCCGCTGATCGCGGATCAATATGCCATGGCGCGGCGGTCAGGATTTGACGAGATCGAAATCCCCTCTGCGCTGGCGGAACGGCAACCTGAAAGCGACTGGCTGGCGCGCGCGGATTGGCAGGCGGTGCATTATCAGCGTCGCTTGCAAGCATAAAAGGACTGTTTTTCATGTCATTGGACGATGTTCTTCAAGTGAAGAAAGCCACCCCCACGCTGCCCGATGCGCAGCAAGTCACCAGTGTAACCCATTATACAGACCGGCTTTTCGCTTTCCGCTGCACGCGCCCGCAAAGCCTGCGTTTCCGCTCGGGCGAATTCGTCATGATCGGGCTGATGGGCGAGAATGGCAAGCCGCTGCTGCGCGCCTATTCCATCGCCTCGCCGTCCTGGG
>SKRP01000280.1 GCA_007118445.1 Natronohydrobacter sp. | reverse complement strand
GGCCGATGTTCAAGATGTTCTTCTGGGTCTTCATCGTCAATTTCTGGGTGCTGACCTGGGCAGGGGCGATGCCGGCCGAAGGCATCTACACCAATATCGCGCTCATCGGCACCGCCTATTGGTTCGCCTATTTCCTTGTGATCCTGCCGCTTCTGGGCGTGTTGGAAAAACCGCTTCCAGCCCCGGCCACGATCGAAGAGGATTTCAAGGCCAGCCTGAAATCCAAGTCGGATAATGGCCCCAAGGGTCCGTCGGCAGAACCGATCCCGGCTGAGTAACGGCAATTCGAAAGGACTGATGACTATGAAACTCAAGAACCTTGCCGTTGCAGCCCTCTCCGCTGTGGTGCTGGCCCTGCCAGCCACCATGGCAGAGGCCTCGAAAGTGAAGGGCGAAGTCACCAATTTCGACTTCTCCTTTCAGGGTCTGACCGGCACCTATGACCGCAACCAGCTGCAGCGCGGCCTGCAGGTCTATCACGAGGCCTGCGCAAGCTGCCACGGACTGCAATATGTGGCCTTCCGCACGCTGTCGGACCGCAACGGACCTGAACTTCCCGAAGACCAGATGCGCGCATTCGCGGATATGTATGAGGTCTGGGACGAAGAACTGCGCGACTGGCGTCCGGCAACTGGCCCCGACCATTTCCCTGATCCCGGTTTCGAGGGCGCACCGGACCTGAGCCTGATGACCAAGGCGCGGGCCGGGTTCTCGGGCCCCTATGGTCTGGGCATCAACCAGCTTATGAAGGGTATCGGCGGGCCGGAATACATCGCCTCTTTCCTGCTGGGCTACACGGGCGAGGAAGATTTCCAGGCCGGGTCCATGTTCTACGAGAACAAGGCCTATGGCGGCTGGGTGTCGATGGCACCCGTGCTGTTTGATGACATGGTCTTCTACGAGGACGGCACACCGGCCACTGAGGAGCAGATGGCGCTCGACGTTGCGGCCTTCCTGACCTGGACGGCAGAGCCGAAAATGGTCGAGCGCAAGCGCGCGGGCTTTGTCGGCGTTATCTTCCTGTCGGTCCTGTCGGTGCTGCTCTATCTGACCAACAAGCAGATCTGGGCCCCGGTCAAGAAAGCCGCCAAGGAAGATTGATCTGACGCTCTAACGAGTTCTGGAAGCGCGCCTCTCGGGGCGCGCTTTTCGCTTTTCAAGGGCACATGTTCGGGTTAGCCCTGCAACTTGTTAACCTGTGAAGGACCCGCCCCATGTCCGATAATCTGCGCGGTGCGCTTCTGATGGCGCTGGCCATGGCCGGTTTCGCGCTCGAGGACATGTTCATCAAGCTGCTGGCCGATGCGATCCCGGTCGGGCAGATTCTGGTCCTGCTGGGCGCAGGCGGGGCGCTCGCTTTCGGGATCATCGCGCATCGCAAGGGGCAGGCTGTGCTCTCCCCTGCCCTGCTGTCGCGCCCGATCCTGATCCGCAACCTCGCCGAGATGATCGGCACGATCGGTTTCGTGCTCGGTTTCGTGCTCGCCAGCCTTGCCACGGCCTCGGCTATCCTGCAGGCCGCACCCCTGTTCGTCACCCTTGGTGCCATCGTGTTTTTTGGCGAGAAGGTCGGCTGGCGGCGCTGGGGCGCGATTCTGGCCGGGTTCTTCGGCGTGATGCTGATCGTGCGCCCCGGCATGGCCGGGTTCGAGCCTGCCAGCATTTTTGCCGTGATCGGTGTGCTTGGGCTGGCCGGGCGCGATCTGGCCACACGGGCAGTGCCGCGCAGTGTGTCGAGCTATCAGATCTCGACCTGGGCGTTTTTCATGATGATCCCGGCGGGAATGCTGCTGATGCTGGCAATGGGGGACAGGCCGGTACACCCAGAGCCTGCGCAGATCATCAAGCTGGCCGCAGCGCTGGGGATCGGGGTTGTCGCCTATTACGCCATCGTGGCCGCGATGCGGGTGGGGGAATTGTCCTTCGTCACCCCGTTCCGCTACACGCGGATGCTGTTTGCGCTGGTCGTGGCCGTGCTGGTCTTTGGCGAACGCCCGGACGCGCTGACCCTGACCGGCGCGGCCATCATTATCGGTGCCGGATTGTTCACCCTGTGGCGCGAACGCAAACTGACCTAGAAACGCTGCCATTTGGACGCTATAGCAGCTGTGACCAATTCACGCACAGGGAACGCCACATGAGCACCATCATCGACATTATCGGCCGCGAGATACTGGACAGCCGGGGCAATCCGACTGTGGAAGTGGATGTCATTCTCGAAGACGGCACCATGGGCCGCGCCGCCGTGCCTTCGGGTGCCTCGACCGGCGCGCATGAGGCAGTCGAGAAGCGCGATGGTGACAAGGCCCGCTACATGGGCAAGGGCGTGCTGGAAGCCGTGGCCGCCGTTAATGGCGAACTTGCCGAAGGTCTTGCAGGCTTTGATGCGACCGAGCAGGTGGCGATTGACGCGGCAATGATCGAGCTTGACGGCACGCCCAACAAGGGCCGTCTGGGCGCGAATGCGATCCTGGGCGTGTCGCTGGCGGTGGCCAAGGCTGCGGCCGAGTATTCGGGCCAGCCCCTCTATCGCTATGTCGGCGGGACATCCGCACGCACCCTGCCAGTGCCGATGATGAATATCATCAATGGCGGCGAACATGCCGACAATCCGATCGATATTCAGGAATTCATGATCATGCCTGTGGCCGCCACCTCTATCCGCGAGGCCGTGCGCATGGGGGCCGAAGTCTTCCACACGCTGAAGAAAGAGCTTTCGGCAGCAGGTCTGTCCACCGGCATCGGTGATGAGGGCGGCTTTGCGCCGAACCTGTCCTCGACCCGCGATGCGCTGGATTTCATCCTGAAATCCATCGAAAAGGCGGGCTACCAGCCCGGTGAAGACATCGCCCTGGCGCTGGATTGTGCTGCGACCGAATATTATCGCGATGGCAAGTATCACATGGTGGGCGAAGGTGCGGTGATGACCCGCGACGAGAATGCCTCCTACCTGATGGGGCTGGTCAAGGATTACCCGATCATCAGCATCGAGGATGGCATGGCCGAGGATGACTGGGATGGCTGGGCCAAGCTGACCACGCTGATGGGCGATAAATGCCAGCTGGTGGGGGATGATCTGTTCGTGACCAACCCTGCGCGTCTGGCCGACGGGATCGCGCAGGGCTGCGGCAATTCGCTGCTGGTCAAGGTCAACCAGATCGGCACGCTGACCGAAACATTGGCGGCGGTCGATATGGCCCATCGCGCGCGTATGAGCTGCGTGATGTCGCATCGTTCCGGCGAGACCGAGGACGCCACAATTGCCGATCTGGCGGTGGCCACGAATTGCGGGCAGATCAAGACCGGCAGCCTCGCGCGGTCGGACCGGCTGGCGAAATACAACCAGTTGATCCGCATCGAAGAAATGCTTGGCGAAACGGCTGTCTATGCCGGGCGCTCGATCCTGCGCTGACGCGCCTGTCACCTGTCATCGTGGCCGACCGGAACAGCGGTGTCCGGTCGGCCACCCTCATGACCCTCCCCTTGCTTCCGAATGCTGCGATTAGGGAATTGTTAGCATTTCAGCGGGATACTGGTTCAAGGCACGAATCAGTTTTTCAGGGAAGGGGATGAAATGTCCGGATTACCCATCATTTCCGCGTCGTACACCAACCCGGTCGTGCTGCGCGAACCAGCCGCCGCAATGCCGCCCCCGGCCTCCGGCAATACTGCGGCCATTGTCAGAACCATCACCGCCGAAGCGGTCCAGCAGGCCCGCGCCATGGATACGACCAAGGCACCGCCACCCAAGGCGCTTGTGTCCCAATCGCTGGCCCGGTCCCGCCTGGTCGGACCACCGCCTGCATTCGAAGTCAATCTGCTGCAACATATGCGAGAAACCCGGACCGACACAGAACGCGCAGAAGCTGCGCGCACCGAGCCGCTGTCAGCTTCCTCGACCGAACCGGTCGATCACCGGGCGAAAGCGCCGGAAACTGAAACGCGCGAGGGGACAGACCCGACACCGGCTTCCGGATATGAAACGCTCGAAGCAATTGCTGCGCAGGCACAAGGGGCGTATCAGTCAGAAATGGACCGGACCCTGTGAACAATCCTGTTCCCGTCATGCGCCCCGCACGCGTGATGGTCTGATCGCGGCCTGCAGAACTGGCAGCGTCAGGTCCAGATCGCTCGTGGCTGACAATGCAGGGTCGCGCAGAGTATGGCCACTTTGAAAGCCGCTGATGCCGGGAACGGGTGGCACCAGATAGGGCTGATAACGCGCACAAGACAGGGCTGAGAGCGGGCACAGGTTGGTCCGGAAACGGCTTGTACAGGGCAGACGTTCCACGCTGCGCAACCACACCTCGCCGCGCGATGGTGACTTGCCGAGCTGTCATACCGTGCCGCGCCGTCTTTCCGCGCAACGCGGTCTGGTCTTTCCACGCAACGCGGGCATACCGTGCCAAGCCGCCGGACCTTGCAGCGCTGCCAAGCCTTTCCTCACCGTCTTGCCAAGCTTTTCGTCACCGCCGCTGCCTTGCCTTTCCTCACCGCCCTGCCAAGCCTTTCGTCACCGCCGCTGCAATGCCTTTCCTCACCGCCCTGCCAAGCCTTTCCTCACTGCCCCTGCCTTGCCTTTCCTCACTGCCCCTGCCTTGCCTTTCCTTACCGCCCTGCCCTGCCCTGCCATGCCAAGCCGCAGTATCGAAGAATCCTGCCTTGCCGCGC
>SKRP01000055.1 GCA_007118445.1 Natronohydrobacter sp. | reverse complement strand
GGGGGCAAAGCACCCCGTGCCAGACATTGCGCCCGATATTCACGCCCTGCCCTGCCCCTGCGATGAAGGCGCGGGGCGCATCCGGTGCGCCCCCCTTGTCTTCGGCCAGCACCACAAGATAATCGCCCTGCTGCATGGGCAGGAAAGCCTGACTGCCCAGCGGGTGGCGCTCCATCATTTCCATTCTGAACGGCAGCGAGAACGCGGCTGACCGGAACACGCTGATCCCGGCAGCGCCCTCGATATCCAGCGTCGCGCGGTCATGGAACCGGCCACAGAGCCCCTGATTGATCAGCTTGTCCGGCGTGCCGCTGGCCTCGATCAGCTCGGCCAGACCCGCAATCGCGTCCTGCGAGATGGGAACAGCTTTCAGATTGCGGTTCATGATGCGAATTTCTCGATCAGGCGCAGTTCCGCGATCCGTTCGACCTGACGGCAGGCCTCGCTGAATTCAGTCGCCCGGTCATTGCCGATACGCCGGTGAAAGGCATCCAGAATGCTTGCCTTGGTGTTGTCCTTCACTGCGATGATGAAAGGAAAGCCATGGCGCGCCACATAATCGGCATTCAGCCGCTCGAATGTCGCGCGCTCGGCGTCCGTCAGCATATCCAGCCCGGCCCCGGCCTGTTCTGCCGTGCTTTCCTGCGTCAACCGCCCGGCAGCCGCGAGTTTCCCGGCCAGATCCGGATGCGCGGTCAACACCCCAAGCCGCTGATCATCCGAGGCCCTGCGGAACACCCGCGCCAGCGCGTTATGCACCCCGGCGGCGTTGTCATGGGTCGGGCCAAGCCCCAGATCATGGGCAGCTTCGGCGATCCAGGGGCTGTGCTCGAATATGCCGCCGAATTCCGCAACGAATGTCGCCTTGTCCATGGCCGAGGGCATCAGGCCAATCCTTGGGGGATGGGTTTTTGCCCAGTGATCGGCGATCTGTTCGCGGGTCGCGAACCAGACACCGTCATGGAGCCTGAAATGCGCCAGCGCCCGCTGCAGCGCCATGGCCCGACCGGGTCGCCCGACAAGGCGGCAATGCAGCCCGATGGACAGCATCTTCGGCGCACCGGCCTCGCCCTCGGCGTAAAGCATGTCGAAACTGTCTTTCAGATAGCGCTCGAACTGGTCGCCAGTGGTAAAGCCTGCCTGGATCGCAAAGCGCATGTCATTGCAATCCATCGTATAGGGCACGATCAGCTGATCCTTGCCGCCGGCCTTGACCCAATAGGGCAGATCATCGGCATAGCTGTCCGCGATATAGGCGAAATCGCCCTCCTGCGCGGCCAGATCGACCGTGTTCATGGAACAGCGCCCGGTATACCAGCCGCGTGGGGGGCTGCCCACCACTTCGGTATGCAGGCGGATCGCCTCGCGGATCTGGGCGCGCTCTTCCTCGGCGCTCATATCCTTGTGCTCGACCCATTTCAGCCCGTGACTGGCGATTTCCCAGCCCGCCGCCTGCATCGCGCGCAATTGCTGCGGCGCGCGGGCCAGCGCGGTCGCCACCCCGTAAACCGTGACGGGAATGTCCTTCAGCAGGTCATGCACCCGCCAGAACCCGGCGCGGCTGCCATATTCATAGATCGATTCCATGTTCCAATGGCGCTGTCCGGGCCAGGGGGCAGCGCCGGTGATCTCGGACAGGAACGCCTCGGAGGCCGGATCGCCATGCAGAATATTGTTCTCGCCGCCCTCTTCATAATTCAGGACAATCTGAACGGCGATTTTCGCGCCATCGGGCCAATTGGCGGCAGGGATCGTGTCGCCATAGCCGGTCATGTCTCTGGGGTATCGTGTCATATGGATGGTCCTTCTCGCTCGATCCATTAATATACGAGAAAATGCCCGCACACTTTCAAAAAGTTCAGAAGGGAGTTTCTGACAGATCGGCTTTGCCTCGTGACCGGCTTTCAGCCTAGAAAACATGCAACATGCAAGGAGACGCGACACATGGCTGGTTATCTGACGACTCATGTTCTCGACACGGCGCGGGGTTGCCCTGCCGAAGGTTTGAAGATCGATCTGTTCCGCATTGATGGTGCAGAGCGTGTGCTGCTCAAAACGCTGGTGACGAATGATGACGGGCGCACCGATGCCCAGATCCTGCCCGCATCGGAATTTGCTGTCGGCACTTATGAGCTGGTCTTTCACGCCGGGGCCTATCTGGATGCCAGCGGCACGCCCCCGGAAGACCCGCGCTTTCTGGACATCATCCCGATCCGCTTCGGCATGTCGGAGCAGTCACATTACCATGTGCCGCTGCTGCTCTCGCCTTTCGGCTATTCCACCTATCGCGGCAGCTAGCGCTCAGCCCAGACCGGTTGCCTGAAACCGGGCAGCGATCCGGTCGATGATGAACTCCATGAACAGGCGTGTCTTGGGGTCTTGTCTGCGCCGATGCGTGAACAGACAGGCCATCTGAATCGGTTCCGGCGGTGTTTCCCCCGCGACGGGGACCAGCGCGCCGGTTTTCAGATGGTCGGCAATCTCGAATACTGGCTTCATCGCCACGCCATGCCCGGCCAGCGCCCAGTCGGTCAGCACATCGCCATCATCCGACTCAAACCGCCCCGAGACCCGGAAGCGCCTCGGCCCGGTCGGTGTGCTCAGTAACCACTGGAACTCTGTCGCACCGGGAAAGCGCAGGTTCAGGCATTCATGGCCTGCCGAAAGCAGATCGTCTCCACTTTCCGGCATCCCGCGCCGCGCGATATACTCTGGCGAGGCGCATAGAATACGATCCACATCGGCAATCTTGCGAATGCGCAGATTGCTGTCCTCTGGCTGGCCCAGAAAAAACGCCAGATCCAGCCCTTCGGTGGTCAGATCGACCTTGCGGTCAGTCAGACGCAAGCGCACGCTGACCTCGGGATAGGCTTGCAGAAAGTCCGGCACCAGCGGCGCGATCAGACGCCGCCCGACACCCAGGGGTGCTGCGACATAGAGCGATCCTTTCGGGTTCTCCGTGATATTGGCGATCTGCGCCTCGGCGGCCTCGACGGCCTCCAGAATCTCGGTGGCACCGCGATAGAAGGATTTCCCCTGCTCGGTCGGGGTCAGGCTGCGCGTGGTGCGCTGGAACAGCCGCACACCCAGATGCTCTTCGAGTTGAGAAATCCGCGATGATGTAACTGCTGGCGAAATACGCAGATCGCGCCCTGCCGCAGACATGCTGCCCAATTCATAGACACGAACAAAGGTGCGAAGATTGTCGAAATAGGACATTTTTCGGATTTTTTTGATGCTGCTTGACCTTTAACGGATATAGCAGAACAAACTTGCCCCGCATAGAGTGCTTCAGTGGTCGCAAGCTGGGAGGTTAGCCATGTATGATCTGGCCGTTATCTGGGACTGGATGGAATTCTCTGTCCGCTGGTTGCATGTCATCACCGCGATGGCCTGGATCGGTGCGTCCTTCTATTTCATCGCGCTTGATCTGATGCTCAAGCCCAACCCGGCCCTGCCCAAAGGCGCGACCGGCGAAGAATGGGAAGTGCATGGCGGCGGTTTCTACCACACGATCAAATACAATGTGGCCCCTTCCGAGATGCCCGAGCATCTGACCTGGCATAAATGGCAAAGCTACGCGACATGGCTGTCGGGCGCGGCTTTGCTGATGATGATCTACTGGGTCGGCGGCGAATTGTTCCTGCTCGATCCGGCACGCGCCGATCTGGCCCTGTGGCAGGGCATCCTGATTTCGGGCGGTTCGCTGACGCTGGGCTGGCTGATCTATGACCAGCTCTGCAAATCGCGGCTGGGCGAGAATCCGACCGTGCTGATGCTGATCCTGTTTGCACTGCTGGTTGCGATGTCCTGGGGCTATAACCAGATCTTCACAGGCCGCGCTGCGCTGCTGCATCTGGGCGCTTTTACCGCGACGATCATGACCGCGAATGTGTTTTTCCAGATCATGCCCAATCAGCGCATTGTCGTCGCCGATCTGAAAGCGGGGCGCGTGCCGGATGCGAAATATGGCAAGATAGCCAAGCTGCGTTCGACCCATAACAATTACCTGACCCTGCCGGTCGTGTTCCTGATGCTGTCGAACCATTACCCGCTGGCCTTCGGGACCGAATATGCCTGGATCATCGCCAGCCTGATCTTCCTGACCGGCGTGACGATCCGGCATTATTTCAACACCATGCACAAGACCGGCAAGGGGCCGAACTGGACATGGGTGGTCACGGTCGCGCTGATGATCGCCATTGCCTGGCTGTCCACCTTCAAACCTGCCGAGACATGGGAGGATGCCGAAGCCCGCCCCCTGACCGCCTATGAGCAGCGCTACGCCGATGCGGCCGGGTTCGAGGATGCCTATTATGCAGTGCTGGGGAATTGTTCGATGTGCCATGCGCGCGAACCGGTCTGGGGCAACATGCGCTGGGCACCCTCGGGCGTCTATCTGGAAACGGCGGCAGATATCGCGCGCCATGCCGACCAGATCTATCTGCAGGCGGGGCTGAGCCACGCCATGCCGCCGCCCAATGCCATCCAGATGGACAGGGATCAGCGCGCGCAGATCGTCGCCTGGGTGCGCGAAGTGCGCGGCCAGTAAGCGCAGGTCATCGCCAGCAAACGAGCCGGGATCGCCAAACCCGGATCCCACGTGCCGGGCTTACAGCTCTTGCCAAAGCGCCCCGTTGTGCCGTTCCATACTGTCCTGCATCACAGGAGGCGCAAGATGACAGAGATCCCGATGCCCT
>SKRP01000332.1 GCA_007118445.1 Natronohydrobacter sp. | reverse complement strand
TAGCCCAGAACATAGCCGTGGTCATGCACGCCTGCGCCCATGCAGCGGGTGCGGATTTGCACATTCGGCATCGATTCAAGGGCTTGCAGCGTGGTCTTGATCCAGTCGTCAGCCGGTTTGCCGTCAATCTCGACCCCGTCCACCGGGGCACGCCCGCCCCAATGCGCGGTCTGTTCCCACAGCGCCACTTTCGCGCCTGCCTTTGCGGCAGAGAGCGCCGCCTGCAGCCCGGCAATCCCGCCACCGATCACCAGCACATCGCAGAAGCCATAAATCTGCTCGTAGCGATCCGGGTCGCGGGCCTTGTCTGACGGAGCCTTGCCCAGACCTGCCGATTTCCGAATGATCGGCTCGTAGATGTGCTTCCAGAAGGCGCGCGGCTGGATGAAGGTCTTGTAATAAAAGCCAGCCGTCAGGAATTGCGGCACCATGCTGTTGATCGACAACAAGTCGAAATCCAGCGATGGCCAGTGATTCTGGCTCGCGGCTGTCAAGCCGTCGAACAACTCGGTCGTGGTCGCACGCTGGTTCGGCTCGAACCGGTCGCCGGTGCCCAGTTCCACCAGCGCATTCGGCTCTTCCGCGCCCGAGGCCACGACGCCGCGCGGGCGGTGATACTTGAAGGACCGGCCCAGCAGCATCTGGTCATTGGCCAGAAGCGCCGCGGCCAGCGTGTCGCCCGCAAAACCGCGCATATGTTTGCCGTTGAAGGTGAATTTCTGCGGCTGGTCGCGCGCGATCAGGCGGCCGCCATTGGGCAGACGGTGGCTCATGCGAAGCCCTCCCAGTCGGGACGTTTCGATTTGATCTGTGTGACCACCTCGGCGGGCGGCTCATGCGTCTGCGCGGGATAGGTGGCAAAGACTTCGAGCGTCATGGTGCAACGCGCGGCGATGAACCATTTGCCGCAGCCATAGGCATGGCGCCAGCGCTCGAAATGCACCCCGCGCGGGTTCTTGCGGTTGAACATGTAGGATTCGTAATCCGCATCCTCCGAACCGGGGCCGAAGCGCTTGAGATGCGCTTCGCCGCCGCCGTGGAATTCGGTTTCTTCGGCGGTGACGCCGCAGCAGGGGCAGGTGAGTATCAGCATGGGTTATTCCTGTCTGAGCGGCCGGGAGCGCTGCGCGTCGCCCACGGGGCCTGAACCGGGGGCGCAGCCTGGGCGACCCCCCGGAGTATTTGGGGCAAGATGAAACCGACAGGAGCGCCGCCGCTGCGGGTCTCAGTCTGTCGCGACCACGAAGGCCGGCGGGCGCGGGTCGGCGATCGGCCCTGCCAGCCCGCCGGTCTTGTGCGCCCATGACACGGCGACAAAGGCCAGCGGCAGCGCCGCGCCAAAGGCGAAGGCAAGGAGCGGGACAGGCCGCGCCTGCACGGTTCTGACAGCGTTGCGGATGCGGCTGAAGCGGGGTTTGGGCATGGGAACTCCTGACGAATGCGTGACGCGCAATTTAAGGAGCGCTGCGCGGAAGTCAGCAGCATATCGACCGGATTCGCAGCAATGTGAGGGGTTTGGGTGCCGTGTTGCATCAATGCGCCACCCCCGCTGCCACGCTTTCATCAATGAAGCGCCCTTCGCGGAAGCGGGTCATTGCAAACTCGGCGGCCAACGGCCCCGGTTCACCCTTTGCGATCAGTTCCGCCATCGCCCAGCCTGAACCGGGCGTGGCCTTGAACCCGCCCGTGCCCCAGCCGCAATTGATGAAGCAATTGCCAAGCGGTGTTTTCGAGATGATCGGCGAGCGGTCCCCGGTCATGTCCACGATGCCCCCCCATTGGCGCAGCATCTTCAGCCGCGAGATCATCGGGAAGGTCTCGACCAGCGCGCGCACGGTTTCCTCGATATGGTGCCATGAGCCGCGCTGCGTGTAGTTGTTGAACTGGTCCGCACCGCCGCCGATGACCATTTCGCCCTTGTCGGATTGCGACATGTAGCCATGCACCGTGTTGGCCATGACCACCACATCCATGCAGGGTTTGATCGGTTCCGACACCAGTGCCTGCAGCGCCACCGATTCCACTGGCAGCCGGAACCCGGCCATATCGGCCAGCGCACCCGAATGACCCGCCACGACGATGCCCAGCTTCTTGCAGCCGATGGTCCCCTTGGTGGTGTTGACGGCCGTGACCTGCCCGCCTGCTGATTCAACGCCTGTGACCGCGCATTGCTCGATCACATGCATCCCCATGGCCGAACAGGCGCGCGCATAGCCCCAGGCGACTGCATCATGGCGCGCGGTGCCCGCCCGGTCCTGCCAGAGCGCGCCCAGAACCGGGTAGCGCGGCCCGTTGATATTGATGATCGGCACCAGCCGCTTGACCTCTGCCGGGCCGATGAACCGTGTCTTCACGCCCTGCAGCGCATTGGCGCGCTCGGTGCGCAGATAGCCGCGCTTTTCATGCTCGGTCTGCGCCAGCATCATCACGCCACGCGGGCTGAACATGATGTTGTAATTCAGCTCCTGTGACAGTGTTTCGTAAAGCGACCGGGCTTTTTCATAAAGCGCGGCAGAGGGGTCCTGCAGGTAATTCGAGCGGATAATGGTCGTGTTGCGGCCCGTATTGCCGCCGCCCAGCCAGCCTTTCTCGATGATCGCGACATTGGTGATGCCAAACCGCTTGCCCAGATAATAGGCCGTGGCCAGACCATGCCCGCCAGCCCCCACGATGATCACATCATAGGATGCGCGCGGCTCGGGGCTGGTCCAGGCCTCGCCCCAGCCCTTGTGCTGGCGGAAGGCTTCGCGCGCGATGGCAAAGGCGGAATAGCGTTTCATGGGCCAGACGACTCCTTCGGGCTGCAGCTTGCTGTTCTCTGGCTTACCGCAAGCCGTGCAGGTTTGCCAGAAACGGCATCTATACGTCAAAAACCGAAATCCCGTCATGGTGTGACAGGCCGTCGCGGCTTGCAGGATTGTGACGGCTCTGCCGGGATTTGCGCTTTTTCCTGTCGCCAAAGCAGGCTAGACCATGTCGCGACTGCAGGAGGACCGATGTCAGGCTGGATCGAAATTGCCGGGTTTTTCATTATTGCCGTGATGGTCGCGGCTGTGCTGTTGCGCGCTATGTGGCGTGCGCGCCGCATGGCGGCCGCCGATGGGACCGAGCGCGCCATGTCCGTCTATCGCGACCAGCTGGCCGAGGTGGATCGCGACCTTGCGCGCGGGACTTTGGCTGAGGCTGAGGCGGAACGCATCCGGCTGGAGATCTCGCGCCGGATCCTTGATCTGGATCGCGGGGCCGGGGCGCGGCGCGTGGGGGCCCCTGCGCCCGGTGCGATGCGCTGGGTCGCCATCGGGGTGCTGGCTGCGGCGGTGCTGGGCAGTGGTACGCTCTACATGAGTGTCGGGGCGCCGGGCTATCCTGACATGCCGCTGCTCGAGCGTCACGCGCAGGCCGCCGAGGACCGGGCCAACCGGCCGCGTCAGGCAGAGCTTGAGGCCGAGTTCACCGCGCGTTTTCCCGAACCCGAGGATTTTCCCGGCCGCGCCGAGCTGGAGCCGATGGTCGAGCAGTTGCGCGCTGCGATGGAAAACCGCCCGCTGGATGAGACCGGATTGACGCTGCTGGCGCAGAACGAATCCCGGCTGGGCAATTACCGCGCGGCGATCGAGGCGCAGATCCGCCTCGTCGAACTGCGCGGCGGGGCCGAGGCACCCGTGTCGGATTTCGCCTATCTGCTCGATCTGATGGTGATCGCAACGGGTGGGTTCGTCTCGCCCGAAGCCGAATCGGTGATCGAGCAGATCCTGCGCCGCGATGCGCAGAACCCGGTGGCGCTGTATTATTCGGGCAGGCTTTATGCCCAGACCGGGCGGCCGGATCTGACTTTCCGCATCTGGCGCCGCCTGCATGAGCTGAGCGCGGGCGATGATCCGTGGATGGACGAGGTCCGCGCCGCGCTGCCCGAGCTTGCGCGCATCTCGGGCGAGCCGCGCTTCACGCTGCCGCCGCGTCCGGTGCCTGCGGATGCGCGCGGCCCCTCTGCGGCGGATATCGAGGCGGCAGAGGATCTGAGCCCTGAAGAGCGGGCCGAGATGATCGAGGGCATGGTCGACGGGATGCTGGCGCGGCTGGCCAATGAGGGCGGCGCGGCAGAGGACTGGGCGCAGCTTCTGCGCGCGCTGGCGGTGCTGGAACGGCGTGAGCAGGCGGTCGAGATCCTGCAGGAGGCGCGCATGGTCTTTGCAGCGCGGGCCGAGGATCTGGCGCTGATCAACCGGGTTGCCGAAGAGGCGGGCCTGAGCACGCAAACGCCCTGATGGCGGTGTTTGACGACATGGCGGGTTTCGCGGCAGCATTGCCGCGCGGGCAGGCGCTGGCCGGGCTGGATCTGGGCACGAAAACCATCGGGGTTGCCGTGTCGGATCGCCTGCTATCGGTCGCAACCCCGCTGCAGACGATCCGCCGGGTGAAATTCGGGCTGGATGCAGCGGCGCTGCTGGACATCGCCCGCGCCCGCGAGATCGGCGGGCTGGTGCTAGGTCTGCCGCGCAACATGGATGGCAGTGAGGGGCCGCGCTGCCAGTCCACGCGGGCTTTCGCGCGCAATCTGGCCGCGCTCACCGATCTGCCGATCACCTTCTGGGATGAGCGCCTGTCCACAGTCGCGGCCGAGCGCGCGCTTCTCGAAGCTGATACCTCGCGGCGCAAACGCGCCGAGGTGATTGACCATGTCGCGGCCGGGGTGATTTTGCAGGGCGCGCTGGACCGTCTGGCCGTGT
>SKRP01000022.1 GCA_007118445.1 Natronohydrobacter sp. | reverse complement strand
GGCAGCTGGTGCGGCTGCGCCCAGAATTCGAACAGCCAGGGCAATGCGGCCAGCGCATTGGGCGAGAGCCCGTCAAGAAATGCCGTCACGGTCTCGGGCGGCGCGCAGGCGATCCAGCCTGCGCCCGATTTCGGCGCGGGCGGCGTCAAGGTCAAGCTCGGGCGCAGTGCCGGCGGCCTCGACCCCCTTGAGCTTTTGAAGATTGGCACGTTCATGATAAGCGATCTCCAGAGCTTTGCGCAGCCCGCGAAATTCCTCGGCCAGATCCTTGCCAAGACCCGGACGCGGTTCGCCATAGCCTTCCAGCAGGAAGGTCAGCCGCGCGATGCTGATATTGAGAAGTTGTTCGGAATAGGACACCATGTTTTCCGGTGTCGGCCCTGTATCAGGGCTTTGGTCATTGCTCATATGGCTCTTGCCTGTCCCTATGCCCCACCGCATGAAACACCGACTGCCCGGTGCTGGCAGCGGGCCGGGCAGACGGCAGCCTCAGATTAGTCAGGCGCGGTGAAGAAAGCGGTCACGCAGCGTGCGCTCCCCCGCAAGGCGCATCGCTCCCTTTTCAGCCGCGCCGGTAACCGCTAGAGAGGCACCAGGCCGCAATTGCACGCAGAGATCAGAGACGCGCCTTCCGCCACCCCGCCGGAAACCAGGAGATGCCAGCATGGACGACAAGACGCTGAGCTGCGATGTGCTGATCGTTGGCGGCGGTCCGGCGGGTCTGTCAGTGGCCTCGACCCTGCCCGATGATGTGAAAACCGTCATCGTTCATCAGGATCAGGAGATCGGCCTGCCCATTCGCACCTCCGGGGCCTGCTGGCTGCAGGATGTGGAACGGCTTGGCATCCCGCAGGACATGTGCAAGCGCATGGCCTCGACAGAGGTCTTTTCCGACAACGAACAGGCCACACTTGATCTGGGCGAGGTGGTGCCTGTGATCCTCGATACGCCGCGGCTTTACAAATGGCTCGCGCAGCAATCCGACCACAAGGACCGCCAATTGCTGCTCGGCACCAAATTCCTGACCACACGCGCCCGCACGGATGGCCGCTACGCGAGCACGATCCGCAGTCGTGACAGGACCGAGATGCAAGTGATCTCGACCTACATCGTCGATGGCTCGGGTTGGCATTTTTCCGTGCTGGATGCGCTGGGTCTGGTGGCAAAGCCAGAGCGGCTGGCCGTGGGCACGGAATATGAATATCCGCTCGGCCAGAACCCACCCGACCGCGTGATCGCCTTTGCGGGCAAGAAGGTCCCGGCAGGCTATGGGTGGGCCTTTCCCACTGCGCAGGGCAGCGTTCGGATCGGAGTCGGCGTGCTTCAGCCCGACACCGACCAGTCACCGCGCAAGCTGCTTGATGCTGTCGTGCAGGACAAACCCTATCTCGCGCGGCTGGGGCTTGATCTGAGCGGGACGCCCGTAGTGCATGGCGGCATCCTGCCCTCGGTCGCCTATGGCGAAAGGCTGGTGTTCGGCAATGTGATCCGGGTGGGCGATTGCGCCAATTTCGCGACGCCCACGATTGGCGAGGGCATCCGGGTCTGCATCGAACTGGGGCGGCTGCTCGGCGAAGAACTCGGGCAGGCGGTCAGGACCGGGCAGCGCAAGCCCCTGAAGCGCTATGAACGCATCTGCAGACGCAAGCTTGCGCGCGATTACAAATGGGGGTTTCTGGTCAACAGGCGGGCGGCGCGATACAAGCCCGCCAACTGGAATGCAGCCGTGCGGCGGATGCGACAGGTCGGGCCGGAAGCGCTGGTCGCGACATTTCGCGGCGAGTTTCCGCTCATCAAGATCATGCAGATCTCGCGCAACCTGATCTGGCTCTTGATCCGCGCGCGCTGGCGGCGGCTGCGTGCCGCGCTGGGCCGGGGCTGAGCTGTCTTCCCTGCCAGCCTGCAAGCCACCAGTTGAGGCCACAAAACGCGGCACCGGGCAAAATCGATCCGCTCAGGGTCACAGCGGCCAGAAAAGCGGGACGAAAAACGCGGCCGTCGGGGCCATGACCAGATGCATCGGCAGCCCGACCTTCAGGAAATCGGTGAATTTGTAGCCCCCCGGCCCGTAAACCAGCGTATTGGTCTGATAGCCGATCGGCGTGGCGAAAGCCGCCGAGGCCCCCAGCATCACGGTCACCACCAGCGGGCGCGGATCGATGCCCAGCGCAATGCCCAGCCCGATCACGATCGGCGTCAGCACGACAGCCACAGCATTGTTGGTCACAAGCTCGGTCAGGGTCAGGGTCAGGACATAGACCGACAGGATCAGCAGAAACGGGGTCAGCTCGGTCAGGACCGGTGAAATCGCCGCGACCAGAAGCTGCACGGAGCCTGCACTTTCCAGCCCCGCCCCCACGCCCAGCATGGCAAAGATCAGCGCCAGCAAACGCCCGTCAATGAAGCCAAAGGCTTCATCCGCATCAATGCAGCGCGTCAGCAGCACCACAGCGACACCCAGAAAGGCCATCAGCGCGATCGGGGCCAGCCCCAGCGCCGAGAAACTCACAATGGCCGCGAGAACCGCCAGCACGATGGGCGCATGTTTGCGCCGATAGGGCCTTTCGGTGGGTTTCGAGATATCGGCAAGCACCATATCCTGTGCCAGCCGCTGGATATCCTCGGGCGCGCCTTCCAGCAGAAGCGTGTCGCCGACCCGCACCACCAGTTTCTCGAAATTCGCGCCGATATTCTGGTTGCGCCGGTGCACGGCCAGCGGATAGACCCCGTAGCGCCGCCGCAACCGCATATCGCCCAGCCGCCGCCCCACCATCTTGCATTCGGGCGAAATCAGCACTTCGACTGTCGTGGTCTCGACCGAGGACAGCCGGTCCACATCGCGCCGCGGGCCGATCATCCCGGGGTCTTCCTCCTCGCTCTCGATCTGCGCCACATCCGGGTTGCGCTTCAGCCCCAGCACTTCCGACATCTGCGTGCGCAACACGACCCGGTCACCGGGCTGCAGCTCGATCAGGCTCATATCGCCGAAGCGCAGCGACAGATCCCCGCGCAGCACATCGATCACCCGCGCGCCCGCGCGCTTGAAGATATCCACCTGCGCCAGTTTCATCCCGACCAGCCGCGAGCCCTCGGGGATGGCGACTTCGGTGAAGAACTTGGTCCGCGACTTGTCCGACAGAAGATCGCTCAGGGATTTGCGCTCGGGCAGCAGATGTCGGCCCACAAGCGCCAGATACAGCACGCCGGCACAAGCCATGATCGCACCGACCTTGGTGATCTCGAACACAGTGAAAGGCTCCAGCCCGTTGGCGCGCGCCACCCCGTCCACCAGCAGATTGGTCGAGGTGCCAAGCAGGGTCAGCGTGCCCCCCATAATCGACAGATAGCTGAGCGGGATCAGAAGCTTGGAGGCGGATGTTCCCAGCACTTTCGCCATCTGCACAAAGACCGGGATCATCACCACCACAATCGGGGTGTTATTGACGAAAGCCGACATGGCGAGCACGGTCAGTGTCAGCGTGACCAATGTGACAGCTGGCTTGCGTTCAACATTGCGCACGGCGATCTGGGTCAGCCAGTCCAGCGTGCCAGTGCGCACCAATGCGCCCACGATGATGAAGAGCGCCGCAATCGTCCAGGGGGCCGGGTTTGAGAAGGCAGTGAAAGCGGCCTCCTTGGGCAGGATGCCGAGCACCAGCATCAGCACGACCCCGCCAATCGCGGTCACTTCGACCGGATAGGCTTCGCGCATGAAAGCCAGAAACATGCCCGCCACGATCAGCAGGGCCAGGATTGCCTGAAACCCGGCATCCAATGTGATCTCGAACATGACGGTCCTCCGGTGCCCGCGCGGCTGCGCAACCAAGGGCTGTTGTCGCAGATTACAAAACGGATGCAAGACGCTGGCAGCAGGATGCCCGGCGAAACCCTGCCCTTGCTGCATCACGCAGCACTGCGGCGCGCTCTCAAGCGCTTGCCGGACCCGGCCCGGTCTGCGGCAATCGCCCACCGACGCGCACCATCTCGACATGGCTGGCCTGCCCGCTGCGCCCATCCAGCTCGACCAGCAGCCCCGAAAGCGTGGCCTCACCCATCGCAGGCTCGAACCGCGCCTGCGACATGCCGGTGATGAAACGGCGCATCGGTTCGTCCTTGTGCATCCCGATCACTGAATCGTAATCCCCGCACATGCCCGCATCGGTCTGATAGGCCGTGCCACCGCTCAGGATCTGCGCATCGGCCGTCGGGATATGCGTATGCGTGCCCACCACCAGCGACGCGCGCCCGGCGCACCAATGCCCCATGGCCATTTTCTCGGAAGTGGCCTCGCAATGCATATCTACGACCACTGCCTGCACCTGCCCGCCGCGCGGATGGTTGCGCAGTACGGGCTCGATGGCCGAGAACGGGTCGCTATAGGGCTGTTTCATGAAGACCTGGCCCAGAACCTGCGCCACCAGCACCTTGGCCCCGCCGGGCAGATCATAGACCCGCGCCCCCTGCCCCGGCGCGCCGCTCTTGGCGAAATTCAGAGGCCGGATGATCCGCGGCTCCTGTGCGGCAAATTCGCGCATCGCCCGCTGGTCAAAGGCATGATCGCCCAGGGTGACGCAATCCGCCCCGGCCTCGAACAGCGCCCTGGCGTGATCGGGTGACAGGCCCATGCCGCCAGTGGCGTTCTCGCCATTCACGACCACGAAATCCAGCCGCCACGCGTCCCGCAGCCCCGGCAGGCGGGTCGTCACCGCCTGACGCCCGGCCCGCCCCATCACATCGCCCAGAAACAAAATCCGCAT
>SKRP01000046.1 GCA_007118445.1 Natronohydrobacter sp. | reverse complement strand
GATTTCCGCTACTCGGAGGCGCTGTTGCGACAGGGCCGTGACGGGCTGGTCTGGGATTTTCGTAGGCTGGACGCTTATATCGAAAATCCACGCGCGCTGGTTTCGGGCACGCGCATGTCCTATCGTGGGCTGCGCGATTCAGAGCGCCGCGCGGATCTGATCGCCTATATGCGCGCCTTTTCCGACCAGCCGCAGGATATCCCCGAGGCCTCGCCCACAGCGGTGGTCCGCGAGGTTGACCTGCCCGAGTCGGTGCTCGCCATCGAAGGGGATGTCGAATATGGTGAATTTCTGAGCAGCGAATGCACGACCTGTCACCAGCGCACAGGCTCGGATGCCGGGATTCCCGGAATCGTCGGATGGCCGGAAGAGGATTTCGTGGTCGCCATGCATGCCTACCGGCAGGAATTGCGGCCCCATGCGGTGATGCAATCGGTCGCGGCCCGGCTGGATGACGAGGAAATCGCAGCACTGGCCGCCTATTTCCGCGATCTGGCACGCGAATAGGCCCTGAAAAAGAACTCTGTCGCAGCGAATGCGCCTGGGCGATGCCAGAGCAAGCCTTTGCGCCAGAACAAGAGCACCGCTGTTTCACGAGTCGCGCGCCATGTGGAACAGTTTTTTGTCCGGTGCGGGCTTCGGTCTGGGAGGCATCTGGACAAATCGGGAGGAACGGCGCGACACCTGCCTGACAAGGCACATAAGGGAGAAGCATCATCATGAAACTCAACAGACGCAGATTTCTGGGCACAGCAACGCTGGCCACAGCCGCGCTGTCCGCCCCGGCCGTGCTGGGCCAGACGCGCCCGCGCGTTGTCGTGATCGGCGGCGGTTCGGGCGGCGGCACAGTCGCGCGCTATATCGCCAAGGACAGCGATGGCGCGGTCGATGTCACCCTGATCGAGCCCTCGCGCCGCTATTACACCTGCTATTTCTCGAACCTGTATCTGGGCGGTTTCTGGGACTATGACGCGCTCGGGCACAGCTATGGGACCATCGCGCGCACCGGGGTCAATGTGGTCCATGACTGGGCCGTGGGCGTGGACCGGGATGCGCAGACCGTGGCGCTCGCCTCGGGCGAGACTGTCCCCTATGACCGGCTTGTGGTCGCACCGGGGATCGATTTCGTCGAAGGCTCGGTGCCGGGCTGGGATGTCAGCCAGCAAGGCCTGATGCCTCATGCCTACAAGTCCGGCACGCAGGTTCAACTGCTGAAACACCAGATCGAGAACATGCGCGAAGGCGGCACTTTCGTGATGGTCGCGCCCCCCAACCCCTATCGCTGCCCGCCGGGACCGGGCGAGCGGATCTCGATGGTCGGGCATATGCTGTCGCAATCGAACCCGACCGCCAAGATTCTGGTGGTGGATCCGAAACAGAATTTCTCGAAACAGGCCCTGTTCGAGGAAGGCTGGGAGCGCCATTATCCCGGCATGGTCACGCGCATCGGACCCGATTTCGGCGGCGACAATGTCGAAGTGCACCCCGAAACGATGGAAGTCGTGATCGACGGCATGGTCGAACAGGCCGATGTCTGCAATGTGATCCCGGCGCAGAAGGCGGGCAAGATCGCGGAACTGGCCGGTCTGACCGACGATTCAGGCTGGGCACCAGTGCTGCCTGCGGATATGCGCTCGCGCATGGATGAGAATGTCTTTGTGCTGGGCGATGCCAGCGCGCAGGGCGACATGCCGAAATCCGGTTTCTCGGCCAATTCGCAGGCCAAGGTGGTGGCCAATGTGATCCGCGGCGAGCTGACCGGCAGCCGCATCTTCCCGGCGCGCTATGCCAATACCTGCTGGTCACTGATCGCCACCGATGACGGGGTGAAAGTTGGCGCGAATTACGAGCCGACGGATGACAAGATTGCCAGCGTGTCGAGCTTCATCAGCCAGACCGGCGAAGATGCCGACCTGCGCCGCCAGACTTATGAGGAAAGCATCGGCTGGTATAACGGGATCGTGGCCGATATCTTCGGGTAATCCCCGCGACCGCATCAAACGCAAAGGGCAGTGCATCCGCACTGCCCTTTTTTCTGTCGCAAGTCGGGTCGGGCCCTCAGCCCCCCGTGCCCAGCAGCCGGTCAATCGGCGCGTAATCATCGGTCAGCACAATCGCGCGCCGGTCGTCGATGATCGCCTGCAGCGACGCCGCCGAGACCCGCACGGCCTGCCGCGGCTCTGGCCCCTCATGGCGGATCTGGCTGACCGGCGAGGGCGTGCTGCCCGCGACCATCAGAAACACCCGGCGCGCCTGGCTCTGGTCATGGCTGGGATCGGCCCAGATCTCGACCTCGTCAAACACCTCGCGCGCCGTCACGGTCAGCGAGGCCAGAACATCCAGCCGGTCGATATGGTCGATGATCGTCATCAGAAACGCGCCATCGGGGTTCAGCCGGGATGCGGCCAGCTCGAAAAACTCGCGCGTGATCAGATGCGGCGGGGCCGCGATATCGGTGAACGCATCGCCAAGGATGACGTCATAAGTTGTGTCCTCGCGCGCCAACACGATACGCGCATCCGCATGGACCACCCGCGCACTGTCAGGGTCGAACCAGAAGCTTTCAGCCGCGACCTCAGTCACCGCCGGGTCAACCTCGGCCACAGTCACATCGACCGGCTCGCCCATCTCGACCCAGGCGCGGGGCACAGTATAGGTGCCGCCGCCGATGATGAACCCGTCCCAATGCTCGCGCCCGTCCATGCGCATCCGCGACAGCCCGTCCTGCATCATGCCATGCGGGGTCAGCATCGCCGCAGGGTCAATCCCGTCCGAGACCCCATGCACCAGATGATCCAGCACCATCAGACGCACCGGCTCAGACGGGCCGGGCGAGATATCGACGACGCGGATGCAGAAATAATTGCTCTCGCGCGTGCAGGGATCAGGGCGGTAGAGCGCGGCACCAGCCAGAACCAGCGGGATCAGCGAGACCAGCGCCCCCTCGATCACCCAGCGCCGTGTGGCACGCGCGGCCAGGAAACTGTAAAGCGCCACGGCCACATAGACCACTGTCACGACGGTCAGCGTGCCGACCGAACCCAGCCAGGAAATGAACAGGAACCCGGCCGCCAGCGTCCCGATGATCGCGCCCCAGGCCCCGGCGGCGAACATCGCGCCCAGCGCGCGGCCCGATTGCTCCGGGTGGCGCTGGACGGCGATCTGCGACAGGATCGGGGCCGGGATGCCCGCGAAGAACGAGGGCAGGAAGAACACCAGCATGGTCAGCGCCACAATCGCCGCGACCGGATCCTGCAAGGCCGTGATGACCGGCCCCGCCACCCCGCGCAGCAGGAACACGGCCCCGGCGGTCGTGAGCGCGGCCAGCACCATCGCCCAGCCATTGGCCCGCAGCGCGCGATCTGCCGGCCATTCCGCCAGCCGCCCGCCGACCCAGTGCCCGGCAGAAAACCCGGCCAGCACGACTGCAATGACCGAGGTCCAGGTATAGAGCGACATGCCGACATAGGGCGCGAGCATCCGCCCGGCCACGATCTCGACCACCAGCGAAGCAGCCGCAACTGTGGCCTGTATCGCGACCAGAACCCAAAGCCTGTGCATGTTTCCTCCCCAGATTTTCCCTGCACTCTAGGGCGGCGACAAGGCAGGCGCAATGCGCTCAGCCCGCTTTCACCCGTGCCCGCCAGAGCGTGAACAGCCCCGCCGCCACCACGACCCCCGAGCCGATCAGAACATTCGTCCGCACAGTTTCGCTGAACACCAGCACGCCCAAGCCGGCCGCGAAAGGCAGCTGCAGATAGGCGAAGGGCTGGACCGCGCTGGCCTCGGCGACCTCATAGGCGCGGATCAGCAGGAAATGGCTGAAGGCCGAGGTCATGCATAAAAGCGCCATCCACAGCCAGTCGCCCGGCAGCATCGGTTCCCAGAACCAGATGCCGATCAGCGTCATCGTGACGGCCCCGGTCGTGCCGGTCCAGAAAAAGCTGACCGCCGCGCTGTCCTTGCGGGCCGCATAGCGCGTCAACAGCCCGTAAAGCGCGAACATCAGCGCAGCCAGAAGCGCCAGCAGCGCCGCAGGCTGGAACACGCCAAAGCCCGGTTGCAGGATGATGATCACGCCCGTAAACCCGATCCCGATGGCCCCCCAGCGCCGCCAGCCGACTTTTTCGCCCAGAACCGGCCCGGAAAGCGCTGCGATCAGCAGCGGATAGACCGCAAAGACCGCATGGCTTTCGACCAGCCCCAGCAGCACAAAGGCGCTGACCATCACGCAGACCTCGAGCGCCAGCAGCACACCGCGAAACATCTGCAGCAGCGGCTGCTGCGTCGCTGCCGCCTGCCTTATGCCGCCTGCCTGACGCGCGGCCACCACGATCACGAAACTGGCAAAGAACCAGTAGCGGATCATGATGATCATGAAGACATTATATTCTCCTGCCAGATGGCGCGACAGCCCGTCCTGCATGGCAAAGACTAAGGCTGTGGCGACCATCAGCCAGATGCCCAGCGTATTATTCTGCCGCGTCACGCGCGCGCGCCCCGGCTCATGTGGCGTTTGCGCCCGTAGCCGGGGCTGCGCTCCACGGTGAACCCTGCCTGTGCCAGTGCGCGGCGGACATGGCCTGCAGCTGTGTAGGTCGCGAATGTGCCGCCCGCCGCAGTATGGGCCGCCACCTGCGCCATCAGATCGTCAGACCACAGCTCGGGGTTCTTCGCAGGCGAGAACCCGTCGAGAAACCAGGCATCCGCGCGGCCCGGCCATTCGGGCAAGGTTTCGCGCGCGTCCCCCAGCACGATTTCCACCTGCAGCGCGCCCAGCGCGAATTGCCGCGCTCCACGCGTCCAGGCGGCCAGCAACTCTGTCGCGTCCACTTGCGGAAAACCCGCCAACGCGCGGGCCATGGCGTCCGGGGATATCGGATAGGCTTCGAAACTGGTGTAGTGAACCGGCCCGTCCGTCACCATCGCGGCGGTCGCAAGCAGGTTCAGCCCGGTGCCGAAGCCCAGCTCGGCAATCCGGAAACCCGGATGCAGCCGCGCGGGCAGGTCATTGCCGCGCAGAAACACATGACGCGTTTCCTCCAGCCCGCTTTGCAACGAAAAATACGGGTCATCAAACCGGGTCGAGACCGGGACATGGCCCTCGCGCCACATCAGTTCTGCATGCTGGTCCTGCATCGCGCTCTGCTTTATGTCACATGTTCAGCAGTTGTGTCGCGGCGCAGGGGAAATGACAATGGCCGATCTGACGATCATGGGCGCAGGCATCTTCGGGCTGACGCTGGCCTATAGCTGCGCGCAGCGCGGGGCGCGCGTGCGGGTGATCGAGAAGCGTGCGCCCGGTGCCGGTTCCAGTGGCGGTCTGGTCGGCGCGCTGGCCCCGCATGTGCCGGAGAACTGGAACACCAAGAAAGCCTTTCAGCTCAAAGCGCTGCGCATGGCGGGCGATTTCTGGCGCGGCGTGGCCGAATGCTCGGGGCAGGATCCGGGTTATGCGCGGCTGGGCCGGGTGCAGCCGGTTGCTGCAGACAAGCTGGACCTGGCGCAGGCGCGGGCGGCGCAGGCGCAGGATTTATGGCAGGGCTTCGCGCAGTGGCGGGTGCTGCGCGCCGGGGACGCGCCCGGTCTGCCTGTGGTCGCGCCTTCGGGCTGGGTGGTGCATGACACGCTCACGGCCCGGCTGCATCCGCGGCAAGCCAGCCGCGCGCTGCTGGGCGCGTTGCAGCATCTGGGCGTCACAGTTGAAACCGGCGACACACCCCCTGCCGGGACCGTAGTCTGGGCCACCGGCCATGAAGGACTTGCGGAGCTCTCGCGCGATCTGGGCCGCGAGATCGGCAGTGGCGTCAAAGGCCAGTCGCTGGCGCTTGCGCTGCACTGCCCGGACGCCCCGCAGATTTTCGCCGATGGCCTGCATATCGTGCCGCATTTTGACGGAACTGTGGCGATCGGATCGACCAGCGAGCGCGATTTCGACGATCCCTGCAGCACGGATGCGCGTTGCGACGCGCTGCTGGCGCAGGCCCGCGACATCTGCCCGGCGCTGCGCGATGCCCCGGAACTCTGCCGCTGGGCCGGGGTGCGCCCGCGTGCGAAAAGCCGTGCGCCGCTTCTGGGGGGCTGGCCCGGACGCCCCGGATATTTCGTGTTCAATGGCGGCTTCAAGATCGGTTTCGCCATGGCCCCGGCGCTGGCCGCGCTGATGGCCGATCTGGCGCTTGACGGACAGGACCGGATCCCGCAGGAATTTCGCCTCACATCGCCCTGACCATTGCTGCAGCAGGGCTGCGGGGCGGCAGGGTGACGTGATAGCGGCCACGACGCCGCGCGCGTTGTGCATGGCCTGACGCCCCCTTGCGGCGCATCGCAACCAGCACTGGTTCCGGGATGTCACAGACCGCGCGCACGCTCGGGCACTCGGCCAGCGTGACAGACAGATCCGGCCTGTAAAGCTGCGCCTGCCCCTCTGCCTGCAAGGCAAGATAGTTGCGATACTCCTCGGCATTGTTGAAATGCTCGCCGCGGGCCGCTTCGCGCAGCGCCTTGGCGTGGAATTGCGCATGATATTTGAAATGCGCGAATCCCAGCTCGCGTTCCGCGACGCGCGCGCCCGCAATATAATGCAGCCCGGTCGAAAGCTGCATGAAAGGATGATAGCGCAGCAGCGCATATTTCTGCGCCACGAACAGATTTGCCCGCGCAGCCGCCCCCGCTTCGCGCATCAGCCGGTGGCGCAGCGCGCTGGTCACAGTGGCGCTGTTCGACCATGGCCCCCGCCCCTGCCAGTCACGACAGAGCGGATCGCGGTCAATATGGCCTGCCTCCAGGAATGGCGAGCTGGTGAACTGGGCATCGGATAGAGGCCCTGCCGGGTAAAGATCGAACATGAAGACCCGCACGGCCTCGGCCATGGTGAAATCGGGCCGCGCCAGCAATTCGGGCAAGTCGCCCCGGACATGGCCCGCTGCATCCGGCAGCGACCAGAACAGAAGCTCGTCCGCATCGGCCAGCAGCGACCATTTGCCCGCGCGAAGCTGCGCAAGCAGCGCCTCCTGCCACATCACCCCATAGGCCGAGAGCCGGTAAGGCGTGTCGGTGGTAAAGACCGCCACATCGGGCTGGCTGGCCAGATAGTCCAGCGTGCCATCGTCAGAGCCATTATCGACGATCAGGAACCCGTCCACGCCAAGGCGGCGGTAATGGTCCAGGAAATGCGCGATCATGAACGCTTCGTTGCGCATGACCGAGACCACGGCGCAACGGGCGGAAGCGGCGCGTTCCAGCCGCTCGGGCGGGCTGAGCAGCGACAGCCCATGCTTGGCCCAGCCCAGCCCGGCAGACCGGTGCAGCGGCCAGAGCGTCATCGGTGACGGCCAGGGCGCGTCGCGTCCTGCGCGGACATCCTGTTGCGATGCGCCCTTGTCGAGATGCGCCAGTTTCACCCCGGCCCCGGCAAAGGGCAGGAAACCCGCCTGATATTGCGGGGTCGCGGGCAGGTCGCGCCCCGCGCGGCGGAACACGCTGACATCGTAACCGGGCCCTGCCACAGTGATGCCGGACCCGGCCAGCAGATCGCCGACAAGCTTGTCTTCCATGAAGGAGACCTGCTCGAGCGCCTGCCCTTCGGGGCTTTCGCTTGCGCGCCCGAGCGCGGCCAGCGCAGGGCGGTTGAGCATATAGCCCGATCCGCCATCCGCATAGAGAGCGGGTTCGGGCGATTTGTCCAGCTCGAACCGCCCGCGCGCACTGCGCGCATGTCCCATATGCCAGGCGCGGTCCATGCTGCCCTTGCCGCGATAGAGCGGCCGCCCGTAATAAGGGATGTTCAGAAAGACCGGGTCGGTGAAAAACGCCTCGACATCGAGAAAGCAATCGTCATCGATCTTGAAAACCCGCCCGAAACCCGTGCGTTTCAACACCCAGTCGGCCAGCGCGAGGGTCTTTTGCGGCAGGCCCTCGTAATCATCGGGCGCATCCAGCTGCAGGATACGCCCATCGAACTGTGCCCCGCAACCCGGCCGCTGCCCCGGCGCACGCCCGACCACAGTGATCAGCGGAATCGCGTGATCCGTCAGGTCCCTGCCCCATGTCGCCCGGATATCGGGCACCCGTGTCGTCAGATTGGCATGGCAGGAAATCAACGCCACGAGCGTGTCGGCGAAGGGGTTTGCCCACTTCCGCAGCGCCGCCAGCCGCCGTTCCTCGGACACAGGCGGGGCCAGCGCCGGGTCAGCGGGCAGCAGGTCACGCAGCTGCGCGCGCAGGGCCGGATCGGGACAAAGCGTCTCGAACCGCGCAAGCGCGAGGGCCACTGCCGGGGTCGCGCGCATGGCACCGGGGTCGCCCCCGCGCAGATTGTCGCGCAAGGCGGCGATGCAGCACCGCGCGGCCATATCCTCGCCATTGCGCGCAAAGGCTTCGGCCAGCGACAAAAGCGCTGACAGGCCGACAAATCCGGCTTCGGGACGAAGCAGGGCTTGTGCCGCGTCCAGAGCTGCGCGCTGAGCTGCGGGGGCAACCTGCCCGCCATTGCGCAGATCGCGCAACAGGGCATGCGTGATCCGGCCCAGCTGAAGCTGCGCGCGTGACAAGGACGGGCGCCGGATATCACCTGCGGCCGCGCGCAAACCTGCACAGGCCGCGCGCTGCACCGGGCTTTCAGGGTCCAGGGGCAGCTGTGCGCGCGCGTTTCCACTGCGTGGAAAGGCCAGCCAGCGCAACGCGGCCTCTTCGATCTGGGGCGGGCTGGCAATCCCTGTCAGCATGTTCGGATCCGGCAGTCCGTCCCCGGCAGCAGGCCAGGCCTGGTTGCTCAGGGCAAAACGGCGCAAGAGCTCGCGCCCGGCAATGGGCTGAATCAGAAACGGCCGCGCGCGTGTATGGATCATGGCCTGATCCGCGCTCAGACAGGCCGCGTGCAAGGCGGCAAAGGCGCTCTGCCATGGATGCAGGGCTGCTGGCAAGCAGTGCGCAGGGCGGCACCAGAAATCGGCGTTCAGGCCATAGGCTTGCAGGGCAAGATCGCAAAACCGCGACAGGCACCAATCCGGGAAACGCACTGCGGCGGCCAGCAGGTCAAGCACCGCATCCATCAGCGCCTTGCAGCCCATCTGCGACATGTAATCCGGGGCCAGATCGGCAATCAGTTCCAACAGCGCCTGCGCCAGGCTGACCCGCATGGCCGGATCGGGCCGCGCCCCGTCCAGAGCGCCTGAATTCTGCGCCAGAGCGCGGGCAAGCCAGCCCAATGCCGGGGTCACAACCCAGTCAGGCCGCGTCCGGCGAGTCGTCTGCAACACCTGCAGACAATCCGACCAGTTGCCATTCGCCCAGAGCATCGGCAAGGCGGCGATCCGGCCCCAGGGCTCGGCGATGCGGTCCCAGCCTGACACACCGAAATCCTGCGCGGCGCAGGCGAGCGCATCGGGATCGGAATTAAGGCAGAACCATTCCGACAATTGCAGGGCCAGTTGCTGCACCTGATCCGGCGTCAGATTGTTGCGGCGCACAAGGCTTCTGAATTGTGCAATGGGCCGGGTCGGCATGGGGTCAAGACGGCTTTGATGGAACGCATCGCAGGCCGTCGCAACTGGCGCGCGCAGGGGCGCGGGCGGACGGGTCGGCGCAGGGACCGGCGGCGCAAGACCCGTGGCCGTGCTGCGGGCGAGCTCTGCTTCGAGCAGGCAGCGCAGCTCCGGCGGGACCGAGGGCCAGAGCCCGGCAAATTGCACATGCTCGAGTAGCTGCAACCGCGCCAGCGGGTCATGCTGCAACAGCCATGGCATGTCACAACGTCCGAGCAGGGCGTGAATATCATCATGCCGCAAGACCCGGCGCGCGACTTCGCAGCCCGTTGAATCGCGCAGGATCAGCGGCGTCCCGGCCGCGTCGCTGCGCTGCCATATCCGCCCCGGAACAAGCGTCAGCACAGGCGCGCGGGGGTCGTCATGCGCCGCCCCGGCAGGCGGCAGCAGGCGGCGCATCGGCTCATCCTCGCCGAGATCAAGAAACACATCGCGGCCGGGCGCGCGCAGACCCGCTTCCAGATGCTGGGTCAGGAACAGCGTATCGGTCCCTGTCACCGGCAATCTGCGCAGGCTCAGCAACCCTTCGGGCCATGTCATCCAGGCCAGATTACCCAGCCCCGGAAACCCCCGCCGCAAGCCGAAACGCCCGCTGCGGCTGGGTCGGGGCCAGGCATCGAGCCTGCCCAACGCCACGCCATCGAGCGACAGGCGCAGCGTGACCCCGCCATGCAGCGCACGGGTCAGATCGAGGCGCAGCCAGTGCAGTCGCGCGCGCAATTGTGCCGGAAAGACCAGTTCGCGCCGCCAGCCCCGGTCGCTCCAGCGATTCGCCACAATCTGCCGCGAATCGCGACGCAGGGACAGATGCAGCGGGATGCTGCTCTGGACAAGATTCCGGAAATCGATGTTGACATGACTTTGGGCGCGCAGATCCACCTGCAGCAGCAGCGTCGCAGGCACACAGAGATCGACAGGTCCAGCGTCACTGCGCAATTCGGGCGGGAAGGCTGCAGTCATCGAAAGGCCGCTTTCTTGCATGGGTGTTTCAGGTGGCATGGGTCAGACGCGTGGCCATCACGCGGGCCAGCGCGGCGTCCGGCGGGCGCGCGCCCAGCAACGCGAACAGCGGCTCCAATGCCCTGTGATCGGCTGTGTAGTCTTCGTAGCGCAGCAGCACCGAGCTTTCGGGATGCGCGCGCAAATGTTCGCGGAACACGGCATCTGCGGTTGCCACGATCTCGCGCACCTCCTGCGGGTCATGACGGCGCCACCAGGATGACCGGCAGACATCCTCTGCACGGCGCGTGTTGAAGACCAGCCGCGCCTTTGGAAAACCGCTTTGCAGGAAACCCAGAAACGCGGCAAAGCGCGCCGGGTCGGCCATGGTGCGGATTTCCTTGAAGCCGCAGACCCTTGCATCCGGCCCGGGGCGCAGGATCTCTGCGGCAAAACTCGTACAAAGGGCTGCGCGATAAGCCGCGGCATCGATCTGTTCCGCCCCGAACCAAGGATGATCAGACTGCGATACTACGCCTTCGCGCTGCATCCGGGCAATATCAGGGCTTTGCACCACTGCGCGCCAGCTCTGGAACAGCCCGGCAAGTGCAGCGTTGTTCTCGCCACGAATCACAAAGCCCGGTATCGCGTTCAGAAGTGTCTGGATCAGGGTCGAGCCGGATCGGCCATAGGTGACAATGAAGACATACCCGCCCTCCGGATGGTGGAATCCCGCCACTGATGTGCCCTTTCTGTTCTGTGTCTGACTCCTGTGTCGCGCGTTTTGATTAACGCCCGGTTTATTTCGAAAACCCTTGCGCATTAGGGTTTTCGAAACACATCTCGGGCAGGATCAGGTTTCAACAACAGCACAGGAGGACAGCATGTCCGACTGCGTGACCCCTTTGCCGGAACGCGATCTGAGCTGGCACCAGGCGCAGGCAGCCGGGCTGGGTCCGGTCCGGCTGCAGCGCGCGCTCAACCGGCGCCTCAACCGTGGCGACTATCGTGCCGCCATCGTCTATCTGACCCGGTTGCAGGACAGCGCGCCTACACTCGAGCGCGCGCTGAAACTGGGGCAGTTGCATATGCGGTGCCGCAACTACGAACAGGGATTGCAGCTTTTGCAACAAGCCGCTGCGCAATGGCCCGATGATCTGTCGCTGCTGCGCGCCCGCGCTGAAATTGCGATGCCCGCGCAGGATTTCGTTCAGGCGGGCGCGCTTTGGCGTGACTTTCTGGCGCGGCAGGCACCACAAGGGCCCTACCCGGTCCTGCGCGCGCTTGCCTGCCTGCGCCAGACCGGTCACTTCGCGCAGGCGTCCGATCTCGCGGATTACCACACAGAGATGCTGCGCAAATCCATGACGCGCGCCGGGGTCCGGATGTTGCAGGACGGTCGCCAGACCCTGTCGAAGCTCCCGCGTGGCCTTTATCTGATCTCCGGAAATAACGGCACCGGCAAATCGACGCTCGGTCACATGCTGCAGGCGCTGGGATATCCGATCATTGATGCGGATACACAAATCGCCAGTTTCTGTCTTCGGGGCCATTTCAGCGATGTGCGGTATGATCTCCAGCGCCTGAACCCACAGGCTGAGGACGAAATCGTCTGGGCCTGGCCCAGGCCACGTGTGACCGAACATTTCGCAGCGGCGCGCTGCCGACGCGAAGCAGTTTTCGTGATCGGTGGCTTTGGCCGGACAATTGCGCCATATTGCGACAGGTTCCGGCAGATTTTTCATCTCAGCGCTCCTGACCACATCATAGCCGCTCGACTGGCCCGCCGGGCCTCGATCGCGCATCGGCCCGGGTCGAAAGGGTTCGAGGCCGCATTGAAACGCAATGCGCGCCACCGGCAACCGGAATATGCCGCAACAGTTCTCTGCTCGGACAGACCTGTATGGGCCATCTGCGCCGAGCTTTTGTCGCATTGCAGAACACAGTCCAGGGAGGTTCCGAAGAAACTGGCGAATGCCTGAAATCCGATAACGGGGCGCTGGGGTCAGATCGCGCATCCGGGCCGAGCGCAGGTCGTTCGGAAGTGGATACCGGTTTCGAGATTTTCGATGCGCAGTCGCAATAGATCAGAGCAGGTACACGAAGGCCAATGGGTGCACCCCGCTCGAGCTTTTGCGTGGCAGCGCATCACTCATTTTCTCCAGACAGGGTGTTGCGCCTGTCTGCCTGAAATGCGGCGACCTACAACATACGGTCGGCAACACGCTGGTCGGCAACACGCGGCCAGCAACACGCGACATGCCGCCGACAACACGCGACACGCGCTTTTGAAAAAAGCGCGCATAACGCGATGTGTCAAACCGGTCTGCTCCCGGACACCCCTTCCCTGTCGGCAGATCAGGCCGCCAACCCCTTTGCGCCCATATCAAGGAATTTCTGCCGCCGCATCAGGCGCAGGGCATCGGCATCCTTGCCCTCCAGTTCCGCCAGCATCGCCCCCAGAGCCGCCCCCACGGCCTTGATCATCACCTCCGGGTCGCGCTGTGCCCCGCCCAGAGGCTCGGGGATGATCCGGTCGATCACCTCCAGCCTCTTGAGATCCTGCGCGGTCAGTCGCAAGGCCTCGGCGGCTTCGCGCATCTTCTCGGCATCTTTCCACAGAATCGAGGCGCAGCCCTCGGGCGAGATCACCGAATAGACCGAATGCTCCAGCATCGCGATCCGGTTCGCAGTCGCAAAAGCCACAGCACCGCCCGACCCGCCTTCGCCGATGATCACCGAAACCAGCGGCACACCAAGACCCAGGCATTTCTGCGTGCAGCGCGCAATGGCTTCGGACTGGCCACGTTCCTCGGCCCCCTTGCCCGGATAGGCGCCAGGTGTGTCCACAAGCGTGATCACGGGCAGGCGAAACCGGTCGGCCATGTCCATCAGCCGGATCGCCTTGCGATATCCCTCGGGGCGCGCCATGCCGAAATTGCGCCGCAGCCGTGATTGCGTGTCATGGCCCTTTTCCTGCCCGATCACCATGACAGCCCGGCCTCTCAGCCGCCCCAACCCACCGATCACCGCCTCATCCTCGGCAAAGCCGCGATCACCGGCAAGCGGCGTGAATTCGTCAAACAGCGCGGAAATATAGTCGCGGCAATGCGGCCGGTCCGGGTGCCGTGCGACCTGACATTTCCGCCAGGGCGTCAGATTACGATAGAGGTCGACCAGCATTTTCTGGGCTTTGTCATCCAGCGCTGCCGCTTCCTTTTCGACATCCATATCCGGATTGGCCGCGCCCAGCGCGCGCAGCTCGGTGGCCTTGCCTTCGATTTCAGCCAGCGGCTTTTCGAATTCGAGATAATTCATCGGGGCGCTCCCTCGGTGTCTGGCTGCGCTTATGCGCGAGGACGGGCGCATTTGCAATCGGATCAGCGGCAGGACTCGACTCTGTCCGGCCTGCGTTCTAGATTGGAACATAAAATGAACACTCAGGCCCATGACCCGTCGCATCCTCTCGCTCTGGCTGCCCCGCTTTGCCGCTGACCTGTCGCTGCGCCGCTGCCCGGCACCGGGGCCATTCGCGCTGGTGGCCAAGGAACGCGGCGCGGACCGGCTGACCTGCCTGAACCCCGAGGCCTGCGCGCGCGGGCTGACGCGCGGCATGGGGCTGGCGGATGCGCGCGCGCTCTGCCCGGATCTGCTGACACGACCAGCTGATCCGCTGAGTGTTGCGCAGGCGCTTGAGGGGCTGCGCCGCTGGGCCTTGCGCTATTGTCCCTGGGCGGCAGTCGATGGCGCGGAGGGGCTGGTGCTGGACATCACCGGGGCCGCCCATCTGATGGGAGGCGAAGCGACGTTGCTGGACGATCTGGCCGCGCGACTGGCGCGCATGGGGTTTGACGCCCGCATGGCGGTGGCCGAGACGCGCGGCGCGGCCTGGGCGGTCGCGCATTTCGGGCAGGGCGGCGTGGTGCCCACAGGCGAGGCCGCGCGCAGCCTGATGCCGCTGCCGCTGGACGCGCTGCGGCTGGACCCGGAAACGGTTGAAGGGCTGACCCGTCTGGGCCTGCGCATCATCCGCGATCTGACCCAGGTGCCGCGCGCAGGCCTGGTGCGCCGGTTCGGCACCGCCCCGATGCTGCGGCTGGATCAGGCGCTGGGGATCGTGCCGGAACCGGTCACCCCGGCCCCCGAGCCACCCTGTTTCGCGGTGCGCCTGTCCCTGCCCGATCCGATCGGGTTGATGGGCGATATCGCGGCTGGGCTGGACCGGCTGCTTGCGCGGCTGTGCGAGCATCTGCGCGGGGCCGAGATGGGCGCGCGGCGGCTGGCGCTGGAACTGTCGCGCACCGATGGCAGCGTGGTGCGGCTGGACATCGGGCTGGCGCGGGCGATGCGTGACCCTGCCCCCATGGCGCAGCTTTTCGCCCGCGCGCTGGACGGGATGGATGCAGGCTTCGGCATTGACCGGATGCGCCTGACCGCCCCGCAGGTCGAGGCGCTGCCAGTCCAGCAGGTCACCACGACAGGCGCGCAAGCCCAGGACGATCTGGCCGATCTGCTGACGCGGCTGTGCAACCGCGTGGGGTTCGAGCATGTCACGCGCTATCTGCCTGCCGACAGCCATATCCCCGAAAAGACCTTCAGCATCGCCGCGGCTGCCTATTCGGACCCCTGCTCTGACTGGCCGCGCGGCCATCCCCCGCGCCCGCTGGTGATCTTTCCGCCCGAACCCATCACTGGCTCAGGCCGCGCCGTGCCGTGCCGGTTCAAATGGCGGGGGCTGTGGTGGCGGGTGGTGGCGGTCTCTGGCCCCGAACGGATCAGCCCGGAATGGTGGCTGGACGATCCGGCCTGGCGCACGGGGCTGCGCGATTATTGGCAGGTGCAGACCGACCGGGGCGCGCGGCTGTGGCTGTTTCACACACCGCAGCGCGATGGCTGGTGCGTTCAGGGTGAATTTGCCTGAGCGCTGTCCTTGAATTGCAGCGCATGCAGCCGCGCATAGGCCCCGCCCTGCGCCAGCAGACCCGCATGGGTGCCCTGTTCGACCACTGTGCCGCGATCCATGACGATGATCTGATCGGCATTGCGCACAGTGGACAGCCGGTGCGCGATGACCAGCGTGGTGCGGCCCTTGGCCAACCTCTCCAGCGCCGCTTGCACAACCGATTCGGATTTCGCATCCAGCGCGCTGGTGGCTTCGTCCAAAAGCAGGATCGGCGCATCGCGCAACAGCGCCCGCGCAATCGCCACGCGCTGGCGCTGCCCGCCCGAGAGTGACGAGCCGCGCGGCCCGGCCAGCGTGTCCAGCCCATCGTGCAAGAGTGGCAGGAAATCATCGACATGGGCCGCGCTCAGGGCCGATTGCAGCGCGGCCTCGGAGACATCTTCCGCCCCCATCAGGATATTGTCGCGGATCGATTCATC
>SKRP01000266.1 GCA_007118445.1 Natronohydrobacter sp. | reverse complement strand
GACATGACCACGATCTGATCGGACATGGCCAGAGCCTCGGACTGGTCATGGGTGACGAAAACCGTGGTGACGCCGATACGCGCCTGAATATTCTTCAGCTCGACCCGCATATCCTCGCGCAGATTGGCATCGAGCGCCGAAAGCGGTTCATCGAGCAGCAGCACATCCGGCTCGATCACGATGGCGCGGGCCAGCGCGATGCGCTGTTGCTGCCCGCCCGAAAGCGCCTTGGGGTAGCGGTCCGCCACATGCGGCAGTTGCACCAGTTCCAGCGCCTGCTGAACGCGCCGCGCGATGTCTGCGCGCGGCACATTGCGATAGCGCAGCCCGAAACCGACATTATCGGCCACGCTCTTATGCGGAAACAGCGCGTAATTCTGAAACACCAGCCCCAGATTGCGCTTGTGGATCGGCACGTCATTGACCCGCTTGCCGCCGATGACGATCTCACCCTCACTGGGATCGAGCAGCCCCGCGATCATGCGCAAGGTGGTGGTCTTGCCGCAACCAGACGGCCCCAGCAACGTGGTAAAACTGCCCTCGGCGATGCTCAGCGATGTCTTCTCGACCGCAGTGAAGGTGCCGAAGCGCTTGACGATATTCTTCAGACTGACAGCACCCATGCTCGCCTCTCTGTTGCTGGCGGCAGCCAGACCTGATCCGGCTGCCGCTTCATCTTGCTGAAAATACTCAAAAAGCCGCGCTATCGGCCTGAGCATCGGCTGGCGACAGAAGCCCTGCCCCTGCAGCCCCCGCTTTCAGAACCCGCGCTGCACGCGGGCGAAGGTTTCCGACCACTCGGCCTCATTGCCGTTCCAATAGGTCGGGTCAGCAAAGGTCAGCGCCTCCAGCGTGCCGGTCGGGTCATAGGCGGGCAGGGTCGGGATCTTCTCACCCAGATCGACCTTGGTGCCGTCGAGCGCGGGCGGATAATTCTGCCCTTCGGCCACCGCGATCGAGGTTTCGGGTGCCAGCATGAAATTGATCAGTTCCTCGCAGGCTTCGACTGGCGAGCCCTTGATCACGAACAGGCATTCCTGCCAGCCAAACCCGTTGGGCGGATCGTAATAGCCGATATCATGGCCCTGTTCCTGCAGGGCTGCGATCCGGCCCGACCAGCCTTCGGTGACATAGATTTCTTCCTCGGCCAGCAGGCTCATCAGTTCTGCCCCCGAACCCCAGTATTTCAGCGCCAGATCGCGGTGGCTGCGGATTGCATCCCAGGCCGCATCAAGGTCCTGAATATCATTCGGGCTCTGGCCTGTTTGCAGCGCGGCATACCACATCCGCGTGCGCCAATCCTGCCAGCCGCCGATCTTGCCCTGATAGGCCTCGTCGATCAGGATCATTGCGCCCTTCTCGCGCATTTCCTCATCCGAGATGTATTTGCGATTATAGGCCAGCCCGGTGGTGCCGTAGTTATATGGCACTGCCGACAGGTGGTCGGGCGTGATGCCGCGATAAGCATTGGTCAACGCCTCCATGACCAGGCCCATGTTGGGGATATTGTCGAGATTCAGCTCGACATCCAGCCCGAAATTCACATAGCGGGCATAGTCGAACACGCCGGACAGATGCGCGATGTTGTATTCGCCCTCGCGCGATGAGCGGACCTGCGCCAGATATTCATCCCCGCCTGCGAATGTGCCATCGACCACATTGATGCCCGTGGCGGCGGTGTAGGGGTCAAAGGCATGGCGGCGGAAGGCTTCCGACACAACGCCACCCCAGCCATCGAAACGCACCTGTGTGACATCCTGCGCGAAGGCCATCTTGGCAAACGGGGTCTGTACACCGTAGGCGGCACCGGCCGCGCCGATCAGGCCCAGAAAGCTGCGCCGGTCCAGATCGCCATTGCGGTAGCGTTCCAGCAGGCGGTTGTAGCGTGTGGTATTGTCCATTTCGTTTTCTCCTTGTCGGGGTTGGGTTGGGCGCGGTTCTTACATGCCGCGTTTCATGGCTAATCGTCGGGCAATCGCCGCCCCCAGCAGGGGCAGGCCCACAGTGATGACGATCATGACAGTGCCCAATGCGTTGATTTCCGGGCTGATCGAATTGCGCAGCATCGAGAAGATCTGCGTGGGCACAGTTTCCACGCCGCCCGGTTTCCAGAACAGGGTGCCGGTGATGTCATCGAAGGAAATCGTGAAGGCGAACAGCGCGCCTGCGGCGACAGCGGGCATCAAGAGCGGCAGGGTCACGGAAAAGAAGGTCTGCACCGGCGAGGCCCCGAGGCTGAGCGCGGCCTCTTCCACATCGCGCCGGATCGACACCAGCCGCGCCTGCACGACAAGGATCACGAAGGGCAGCGTGAAGATCACATGACCCGCAAGCAGCAGCGCGAAACTCTTGCCGATGCCCAGCCAGTTCAGGAACAGCAGGAGCGCCACCGCGAGCACCACTTCGGGCACGAGGATCGGCGCGATCAGGATCGTGGTGATCAGGTTCTTGCCCGGCACCCGGTAGCGCACCAGCGCAAGGCTCGCCAGCACGCCCAGCGTGGTCGAGATCAATGCGGTCAGCAGGCCGAGCAAGAGCGAGGTCCGAAAGGCGCGCATCACGGCGTCATTGTTCCACAAAGCCTCGAACCAGCGCAGCGAAACACCCGTCATCGGAAAACTGCCGAACTGGTTCTGGTTGAAGGACAGCAGCACCACCACCGCCACGGGCAGGAACATGAACAGATAGACCAGTATCGTATAGGCGCGGATCGCCGCCCAGCCCATATTGCGCGATCCGGCCATCAGCCCAACCCTTTCGTCAGTTGCGACATGCCCAGGTAACGGTTGTAAAGCGCCACCAGCGCGCCCAGCACGAACAAAAGCAAGAGCGACAGCGCCGATCCCATGGGCCAGTTGAGCTGCGTGATGATCGCTTCAAACACCAGATTGGCGAACATCGCATCACGCGGCCCGCCCAGGATCAGCGGCGTGATATAGGTGCCTGCGCCCAGCACGAAACACAGCAGGCCCCCGGCGGCCAGTCCCGGCAGCGACAAGGGCAGGGTGACTTGCGTAAACGCCTGCCAGCGCGTTGCCCCCAGCGAGGTCGCAGCATCTTCCAGATTGGTGTCGATCCCGTCAAGGCTGACATAGATATTCAGCACCATGAAAGGCAGCAGGAAATGCACCAGACCCAGAATGACCGTGGCCTCGTTATAGAGCATCTGTATCGGCGACGAGATAACGCCGGTTGACAGCAGAAAGGTATTGAGCGCCCCGGAAGAGCCCAGAATGTTGATCCAGCTCATCGTACGGATGATGTAGCTGATCCAGAAAGGCAGCATCAGCAGCAAGAGCAGGATCAGCTTGTTGCCGCTTGAGCGCGTGATGAAATAGGCCGCCGGATAGCCCAGGAGCGCACAGAAGAAAGTGGTGATGGCCGCGATTTTCAGCGTGTTGAACAGGATGTAGCGGTAGAACGGATCGGTCAGCGCGCGCTGCCAGTTGTCCAGATGGAAACCGGCTGTGTCCGGGCCGACCGCCGAGCGCAGCCAGAAGGAATAGACCACGATGAACAGCAGCGGCACCAGCAGCAGCAATGCGACCGCGCCCAGCGCAGGCGAGAGCAGTATCCAGGGCTGACGGCGTTCGCGGGCTTCTACAGACATGGGCGCATCATGGTACAAGGGTGGTGGGGCAAAACATGCGGGAAGCTTGCAAACTGGTTTGACATAAGGCAAATTGATAATTGAAATAGTGACAATAGGCGCTGTCAATTGAGCAACCGGAACGAAGCCGACCGGCTGACCCGCGATCTGGACTGGAACCTGTTGCGCAGCTTCGTGGTCATCGCCGAGGCGCGCTCGATCACGGATGCCGCCGCGCGGCTTGGCCTGACCCAGCCCTCTGTCTCCACTGCGCTGCAAAAGCTTGAAAAGCTTATCGGAAAACGCCTTATTGACCGCGCGCCGGGGCGGTATGAGCTGACCCGCGCAGGCAGCATCCTGTATCAGGAGGCCGTCGAGATTCATGGCTCTGTCCACCGGCTGTCGACCCTGATGCGCGACATGACCGACGATGTGCGCGGTCATGTCCGCATCGCTGTTGCAAGTCATGTCGTATGCCCGTTATTTGATCAGGTGCTGGCAGAGTTTCATGCCGCCCATCCGCAGGCGACGCTCTCGATCTCGGTGCTCGGCTCGAGCGCCGCCCTTGCCAGCGTCAGCGCGCGCACGGCCTCTTTTGCGATCTGTCTGGTGCATCGGCGCGACCCGAAAATCGAATATATGCGCCTTTACCGCGAATTCTTCGGGCTGTTCTGCGGCCCGCCGCATCCGCTTTTCGGGCGCGAGGATCTGCAGCAGGGCGATCTGGCCGGGCATTCCGCCGTCAGCTTCGAGACCGACAGCCTGCATGACGCGCTGCGCTCGGTGACCTTGTTGCGCGCGCAATCCGATCTGCGTGAAGAGGTCATCGGCACGTCCAGCCATCTCGAAGAGGTGCGCCGCATGATCGTGGCCGGGCTCGGCATCGGCCCCCTGCCCCTGCATGTCGTGGCGCGCGACATGGCCGACGGGTTGCTCTGGCGGCTGCCACCCTATCGCGATCCGCCGGCCATCGACGTTCATCTGGCATGGAACCCCAAGGCCACACTAAATCGCGCCGAGGCCGCGCTGCTTGCGGTCCTGCAGGATGCGATCCGAACCGTTCCGATGTCCGCGCGCACATACGGCATCGACGCGGGCGCGCGGCCCGGTGCCTTGCCGGATGCAGCGCGGGTGTCACAGGCCAGCCGCGATCCGTGATCGACCGGACCTGTCCACGAAGGGGATGCACGGGCCAGGCTCCCGTCGCCCCGCAGCAGGGCGCAGAGCTGCACACTGCCTGCGCCGGACACGCAAGCTGCGCGACCGGTTTCGGATACGATCACCGGCCCTCTGAATACCCTGCAACAACCTGCCGGAACCGGTTTTCTGACCTCAAGACAGGATCAGCCGCAACAGCACGCCACAGCGGCGCTGTCCGTGATCGGACAGTGCATTACGAAAATCCTTTCATATACAACGCCAAAGACAATCTGCGTCGCGTTTTCATTGTAAGCGCGCGATGGCTGGGCTATCACGGATCTAGTTGGTCCTCGTGTCGCCGACTGACACAAAACGAGGAGATCCGCGATGCTGATCCGCCCCCTCCTTCTGGTTCTCATGGCCTGTCTGTGGCCCTTCTCTGCTCTGGCCGACAATCGTCACGCCCTTGTCATCGGGATCGATGCCTATGACAATGTTGCCTCGCTGCACAAGGCGCGCGCGGATGCAATCGCCGTGTCGCAGGCGCTGAGCGAGCTTGGTTTTCTGGTCACGACCCGGCTCGACCCTGACCGGCGCAATTTCAATCAGGCCCTCTCGGAGTTCACGGCACTGATTGCGCCCGGCGATGAGGCCGTGTTCTATTTCGCGGGCCACGGGATCGAGGTCAACGGACGAAACTACCTGCTGCCTGCCGATATACCGCGCGCATCCCCCGGAGACGAGGATTTCGTGACCGGCGAGAGCATCGCGGTGGACCGGGTTCTGCAGTCCTTGCAACGACGCGGCGCAAGGGTCAGTCTGCTGATCCTGGATGCGTGCCGCGACAATCCCTTCCCACAAGAGGGCACGCGATCGCTGGGCACAGAGCGCGGGCTGGCGCGGATGGACCCGCCCGAAGGCGCGTTCATCCTGTTCTCTGCCGGGACCGGGCAGGCGGCGCTCGACCGGCTGTCTGACACCGACCCGGACCCCAATTCGGTCTTTACCCGCGCACTGATCCCGCGCCTTCATCAGCCGGGGCTCAGCATTCACGAGCTGACCCAGCAGGTGCGCAGCGATGTGCGCGAACTGGCCCGCACAGTGCGCCATGACCAGTTCCCGGCCTATTACGACCAGCTTTCGGGCCAGTTCATGTTCCGTCCGGAAGCTGCGCAACAAGAGGCACCCCGCCCACCCTCGACCATCGCCGCCCCGGTGGCGCCTGTGATCCCCGATCCTTGCGATCGCGCCCGCAGTGACTGGGCTGTGTTGCAGACCAGCAACAGCGCTGCGGCGCTCGAAAGCTTCATCGAACAATATTCACAATGCCCGATTTTCGTGGCGCTGGCAGAGGAACGGCTGGCCGGGCTGGCCGCCCCCCCGGCAACGACCGCACCGGCCCCAGCGGCACCTGCAACGCGTTCTGTCCCGATCCCGAATTCGCATCTGGTGGGCAGCGATATCTGTTCGCAACTCTGGTATCAGCGCAATCTCATCTTTCACAATCACGGGTTCTGCTTCCAGACCGACCGCGCGCGTCGGATATTCGACACCAGTCACTGCTGGACCCGTTCACCCAATCTGAGCGCCGCCGAAAACCGGCGCGTGCAGGAAATACAGGCCCTCGAAAGGCAACACGGATGCTGAGATCACGTCTTGTCCGGGTTGCGCTGGCAGTCGGGCTTCTGCCCGCCATGTCGGTTGATGCCTGTGAACTGCGCGATTTCATGGCGATGCCACTGCCGGCAAACGACCGCCCGGCCATCGCGCTGGCGCTCGAGCTGGCCTATCCGGGGCTGCGCGTGGATGAGGCAGCCGGGACTGTCATCGTCCCGGATGACCAGACCCTGCCGCTTGGCCGCGACACCGGGCGCGCGCCGCGCGACATGCTCGACGATGCCAGCATCGCCGAGCAATTCGTGCAGGTCTACCCTCTGGCCTTTGACCTTGCTTCGCGCGAAACACCCTGGTTCGATCCGGGCCGGTTTCGCAATGATGCGTTCTTCCGTGCCCTGTGGTTCAGTGACGAGGCGCAGGCCGCGCGCTCGCTGGTCACTGTGCAATATCCGGGCAGGCAAGCGCGCCCCCGCTTCGCCATGACCGTCCGCCATTGTGTCGCGCAACAGCTTGAAGGCGCATTTACCGCGCTTTCCGCGCTGGATGACCCCGCGCTGGAGCGCTTCTTCACCCGGATCGGTGGCAGCTTCAACTGGCGGGTGATCGCCGCCACGCAGCGGCTCAGCAGCCACAGTTTCGGCATCGCGCTCGATCTGAACACCGAATTGGGCGGGTATTGGCGCTGGTCCGGCGCGCGCGCGGGCGCGGTTGGCCCGTATCGCAACCATTACCCTGAGCAACTGGTGGCCACGATGGAACGGTTCGGGTTCATATGGGGCGGCAAATGGCACCATTTCGACGGGATGCATTTCGAATACCGGCCGGAAATGATCCTGCATGCGCGGCTTGTCGCGCAATAGAGCATGTTGCTCAGAAGTGGTCACCACTTCCGAGCGACATGCGCTGCCCCGTCTGGTCAGGGAAGAATGGTCACTGTCAGCCTGGCGTGACCGACATCCCCGCCAGCAGCGCGGGCGAAGAGTTCGCGCAGCTGTGTCGCGTGAAACTGCGGCAACGGATCAAAGCTTTCGCCGCGCATCCCTGGTGGCAGGCGCAGGCTGACATCTTCGCGCGTCGCGAAGCAGGTCAGCGTCTCGACACCATGGGTCTCGTCATTGATAAGCAGTTCGAACGGGTCAGGCACCGGGCTGCGCTGCGGATCGGGAAAGAGATGCACAATCGAGCCCGCGTAGAAATGCGCCTCGGAATGGCCCTGCTGGAAAGGGTTGGGCAGGATCTGGATCGTGCGATCCGCCGCATCGGTATAGAAACAGTGCAGCCAGGCATCAGCATCACTGCGCAGCAGCAATTCCAGCCGCTCCCCGGCCTCGAAAACCGGGTTGGGCCCGCGATTGCTGCTGATCTGAAGGTTCACACCACGCGCAGGCGGCGCGGGCGGGGGGGGTGGTGTTTCGGGGCGCAGCGCCAGCCCGCCAGGCAGGTCATCAAGCCGGATCGCGGTAATCGCCTGCACCTCCTGCCCTTGCGGCCCGGTCAGCGAGATCATCAACCGCGCGGCCTGATCCCCCTCGCAGACCCAGTATCGAAACACCAGACGATGCCCGTCCGCGCGCGGCTGAGTCGGGTCAGCGCCGGGCGCTTCAGGCGCGATGCGCAAGGCTTCTGCATCGAAATCCGACCCCGAGATCGTGAGCCCGCGCAGATGGCGCAGCCCGGTTGCTTCGGTCTCGCGCAGATAGGTGACCCGGACCCTGTGGCCGGTGATGACCCGTGCCGCCTGACGGCTGATCTCGCCCACAATCGCGGTTTCCAGATAGCGGCTGAATGAGGTCTGCACATCGCTCTGACCGAAATAGCCCCCCACGATTGTCAGCTGCTCCAGCGGGCCTGTCTGGTCCAGCAAGTCGCGCACAGCGCCCTCAACCGCCTGTGCTATCGGCATCGCACCTGCACCGCAGCGGGTGGCCTGAAAGCGCTCGGGCACCAGAAACTGCGCACGGGCAAGGGCAGTGCCTTCGCGGAAATCGGTCAGGCGAAACACCGCAACCAGCCCGTCGGCCTGATCGATGATCGCGCCGTCCATGACATAATCCACATCCGCCAGCCGGTCGCGGATCTGCGACAGATGATCCTGGCCGCTCGCATGCAACCGCCCCGACTGCGTCAGATACTCAAGGGTCACATAGGCCCCGCGCCCGTCGATATAGGTCACGCAGGGCGGGGCGCTGCGCAGCAACTCCCCCAGAAACGCCTCGTAGAGGGCAAAGGCATTATCCGGCGGGATCGGCAGGCGCGCGCGGTCAAACGGGTAGATGCCCACCTGCCGGGTCTCTCCGGGGCGGCAGGCAATGCGGATGGCCAGGTCTTCATTGAGCGCCTGTGCGGAGCGGCTCAGGGGCTCGGCCACAGCACCGCCTGCGCATGCCATGACCACCAGCGCCACACAGGCCGCGCGAAACCGTGCGGCCCATGCGGCAGCGCGCGTCTGCAAGCCGCGCGCGACAGTGGGTAAAACCCTCATGGCAGCAGGCTTATTTCGACCCGACGATTGGCCGCATCCTCGGGCCGGTCGGGAAACAGCAATTTGCGCTTCCCGTATCCCAGCACGCGCAACCGGTCCGGGGCAACGCCGTAGGTTTCGACCAGAAAATCCCGCACCGCGCGGGCGCGTTCGAGCGACAGCCGGTCGTTGACCGCATCCGAACCGACCGCATCCGTGTGACCGGCCAGCTGAAAGCGATGCCCTGCCAGTTCCGGCGAGACCAGTGCCTGCGCAAGATTGGACAACAACATCTGCGCCTCGGCCGTGAGCCGGGTCGCGCCGAAATCGAACCCGACCGCCAGATCGACCGAGAGCACCGGCACCGCTGCGCTGTCTTCGAGAGGCTGGAGCGAAAGCCCGCGCGTCAGCCCCTGGGCCTTGGGGCTGAGCGCGTCGATGAAGCCATCGACCGACATCTCCGAGACTGGCATCTGCTGCCCATGGACCGGACCAGACACGGCCAGAGCCGCCAGGATGCAGAGAAGGCTGCGCATGTCCAACTCCTCGTCAGCGCTGCTGCGGTGTGCGCAGCTTTTCGATATCGAAGCGGTTGCCCGTCAGGCGGATATTCGCGTCGAGATCCATCGTTTCGAGCATCAGCCGCAGGTTGCGGTTCAGCCGCGCGATATCAGAGCAGGATTCATACCAGTAGCTGGATTCGACAGTATCCGTCCGCATGATCCGGTGATGATCATACCCGCTGAAGGACACCAGAAATTCCTCGATGCGGGTCAGTTCGGGGCCTGCAAAGCCGCGGAAATTCATCGTGAACGCCGTGGTCAGGCCCGCGCAGCCCGAGGGTGTGACGGCTGGCTGGCCCGGAACCGCAATGCCCGGTGTGGTGCCTGCCGCGCCACGCGGCGGCGAGAGCGCATCAAGATGCTGCGCCAGAACATTGGCCACATCCGCGCCGATCCGGCGGGCCTGATCACCCACATTTTCGAGCACGCAATCGCGGTTGCAGGCAACCGGAAGCGGGGGCAGGTCACCGGGGGCATAGCTGACCTCGTAATTCGCCAGCGCCTGTCCGGTGCTGACATTCAACAGACGTCCCGAAATCCGCACCCGCAGATCCACGATGGCTGCATAGGGGTTTTGCTCGGCCGAGGCATAGATCTGGAACACGGTCGCCGCATCGATCGGCACCGCCTGCACCCGGCGCGCGACAGTGATGATTTCGGCATCCGTGCGCCGGACACGCCCTGGATCGGTGATATCCATTGTTACGGCGGTTTCGTCATAGACACGGAACCCCCTGGCCTGCAATTCGGCCTCCATCGCGCGCAGGACACGGTTGAAAATGCGTGAATTGCGCGGGACCGTGTCGATATCGGCGTCTTCGCCCATGATCAGCAGGTTCGGCTGATCCGCCTGCGCCGATCCTGTCGGAAGGATCATGCCCAGCCACGCAAGGCACATCCCGATCAACAACGTCTTCAACATGGTCAACTCCTCGTTTTGATATGCGAAAGAAAAACCGGCCCGGAGCATGTTGCTCAGACGTGTTTTCCGGTTCTGAACTACTCGAACATGCGAAACCAAAAGGACAGAGGGCGTGGCGCGAATGCCAATGAGCGCAACGCCCGCTAGCGTGTGATGCGGCGCACGATCAGCGCAATCTCGACGCGACGATTGACTGCGGCGCGCGGGGCATCAGGGCGTTTCAGCCGCTCCTGTCCGAAGCCTACGGAAACCAGCCGGTCCGGGTCGATGGCGAATGTCTCGATCAGGTAATTACGCACTGAGGCGGCACGCTGTTCAGACAGGCGCTGGTTATAGGCCGCATTCCCGACCGCATCGGTATGCCCGGCCACCAGATAGGAATACGGACGCAACTGTGACGATTCCAGCGCGCGACCCAGCGCGTGCAGACTGTGCCTTGCCTCTGGTGTCAATGCAGCGCTGTCGAAGGGGAAGAACACCTCCATGTCGATGGCATGGCCAGGATCGAGAATGACGATATAGCCAGGGATCACGATCTCGATCAGTCCGGGCGCAGGCGGCTGGCCAACTGGTGGCGCGACCGTGGGCGCGACTGGTGGCGCGGGCACGGTCTGACCGGCAATCGGTGCCAGCGAACGGATGATTTCATTGATCTCGGTCTCGGACTGCGCCGCAACACTTATGGCAAGCGCATTGGTCGCAAGCGCGGCGCCAAGCGCCAGCGCCATCCCGCGTGATCGAAGCAGGCGCATTGGTGACAGAACGGTCATGATGAGTCCCCCAATCTCATGGCCATCAGGCAAGCACCGCCTGTCGCGGCGAAACCGCAGGGCCAGCATCGTGGATTGCCCCTCATATGTCTGACTGAAAGATCGCGCAGAGCGGAACGGGACCAGACGACAGAACTGACTCGGGACGGATAAGCGACATTTTCAATTCTAAGCAGAACTTCGGTCTTTCACCTTGATTTGGATCAATAAATTCGAAAAGGACACCGTCTCGCCAAAGGTCAGCCCGGCTGTCTGATCCAGGTCATTGCGACCCGATGCTCTGCGTGGCTACCCAGATTGCATTCGGGCCCGCGCTGCGTCGCGCGGTTGCCGGGACTTTTGCAACACGACAAACCGGAGGTCTGCCGATGCGGCGCTTTTTGCCTTGGGTCATTTGCCTGTCGCTCATGTTTACCGCGCCAGTCGGGGCGCAGGACTGGCAGGCGATCCGGATGGGGGACATGCAGGTGCCGGTCCCGGCGCAATTTGCACCGCATGGCAGTCACTCGGCGCAGGAAGCACAGTTCAGGGCACCTGATGGCACTCTGCTGCAACTGGTCTGGCGGGTGCCGGGTGAAGCCTATCTGGCGCATCCGGCCATTCTCGCGCAGGACCGCATCAGGGTTGACGGGCAGGACGTCACCCTGCTGCAGACCCGCGAGGGCGGGGAAGCCGTGGTCTGGGCTGTGTTTCCGCCCGGCGGCCCCGATCGCGAGACCCTGCTGCTCATACTCTCGGGCCAGACCCCCGGACCACTGGATACCCGGATGCGCGCCATTCTGGCGGCCATGTCCGATGCGGCCCCGGCAACTGCGCCACCACAGGCGCTGCCGCCATCTGCCCCCGTTGCGGGCGGCTTCGATCCCGTGCCGCAGGTCGGGCGGGTCGGTGACGCCGTGTTTGACCTGATCGAGGGCTGGGAGTTCATCTCGATGCCCGGATATGCGCTGCTTGAGGACAAGGAACGCGGCCTGACGCTGGAATTATCCGCAGCGCCCGAAGCCATGGCAGTGACCGCCGTGTTGGATTTCGGCGATCTGCGCGGGCGCAGCTTTACCGAATATGCCGACCCTCACGACCCGCAGCATTCGCGGCTGATGCTGTTTCATGCAGGCCCGGACGCGCGTGATAGCCTGTTGCTGCGCTTCACCGCCGAAACGGCGCCGGTCGATGACTGGATCATCCTGCGCGATTTCTTCCTGCTCGGTCTGGACTTCCTGCCCCCGGTCGATCCGGAATTTGCCCTGCCCGATCCGGCTGCCGGACAATAACGATAGGAGCGACTGTCATGCATCTGCCCCTCGCGCGCACAGCGCGCGCCCTTGTTCTCGCCAGCGCGCTGGTCACATCGCCTGCAGCCAGCCAGTCGGTTCCGCAAAGCTGGATGCAGGATGCTGTGGGTGCCGGTATCGCCTATGCGGACAAGCAGCTGCAGGATGAATTGCAGAAACGTGCCCGCGCGACGATCAGGGCGCAGTACAGGAAGCTTCTGAAGGCAGGCGCAGACCCCGCCTATGCCCGCGCGCTCGGCGAAATTGCCCTGTCGGCCTCCGAGATCGACAGCTTGTCCCGCTCGCTCGCGCAGGCCTGGCATAGCGGCGACAGCGATGCCTTGCGCGATGCCAGCAACCAGATCTCGCTTGCGATGGGCAAGCAACTGACCAGGGGCCTCGCGGACCCTGCCCTGCGCGGTCAATTGGGCCGGGCGCTCGGCAGTGTGGATACGGTCAACGAGATGGCGAGCGTGCTGGGCAGCGCGGCCGGGGGGGACCCGCAAGCCGCGGCCGAATTCATCGGCAAGACGCTGATCGCACTGACACCGGGGGCGAATGTGTTTACCGCCGCCCAGAGCGCCATCGGGGTGATGCGCTATGCGGGCAATCAGTTCCGGAACTGGCAGATGGAGGACCTGTATGGTCATTTCGCCGCGGGGCGTCTGACTGCAGAGGAACTTGGTGAGCGTCTGACGCAGCGGGGCAATGACTGGATCCTGCGCGACCAGATGATCGCGTTGCGCAACCAGAAGACAGAGGAACTGCGTCTTGCGATGGGTTCCGCCAATGAGGATGTGATCGCGCATCTGACCCGGGTCTCGGAGGCTGATATCATCGCATCGATCCTGAACGGTTTCGAGGCGCGCAAGGCGCGCGAGGCCCAGGAACGCGAGAACGAGGCCACAGCCGCGCAGGCGCGGGCGATCGCAGCCGGGATCATCGACCATCTGATCACCGCCTGCCTTGACGGGCCGCGTTGCCATCCGCAGCCTTTGCTGAGCCCGCATGATTTCCTTGATCAGGTGCACCGCCACATGGAGCGCGATTCCGTGCTCAGCATGGATAGTGAGCCCGACCGCAACCAGATGGCGCGACTGATCGCCATCGGCGTTGCATATGGCAGACAGTCTGATGCCTATCGCGACGCGCTGGCCGAATTCGAGCGCTATCGCAATATGGTTGCTGGCTTCGATGGCCGGGATTTCGTGTATTTTCAGGGCGGTCTGACAGGGGTCGATAGCGCGGTCCTGCGGCTGCATGTCGAGGGGGGGCGCGTGCGCGGGCGGATCACGGGCAGCTTTGAGGGTGACCGCGTCACAGCCGGTTTCAGCGGCCATATGCAAGGCCCTGAAGCGTTCAACCTGCCACTCAGCGGAACGCTGGTCGATATGTCCGAGGCCAGTCTCGGCAATTTCCGGTTCACGGGCCAGATTTCCGGCACCAGGACTGCCACCGATGGTTTTGTCGGCGAATGGGCGGCGTCCAACCGTTACGGACAAGCCGCCGGGAGATGGAGCGCAAGCGGGGTTCGGAGATGAAAAAGAAGTGGTTTGTGTCATATCTGCTGGCGGTAACTGTTGCGCTGGCACCGCTCGTCCTGCAGGCGCAGGGCGGGCTGGACTCGATCCTGACTGCCCCTGCCCCGATGGCCCCGGAGACAGGCCAGAGGCGTGATCCGCCGCCACTTTCTGGCGGGCTGGATGATATCATCGCGCCGCCTGCTGATGGCATCAGGCGGATACCGGGTCCGGTGACCAGCCCGCAGCCTGCACCCGAAGCCATGGCGCGCAGCGCGGCAACCTTCGACGATGTCGCGCGGCATCTGCGCCTGCGTCGTGACCTCCTTGAGACAGCGCGGGCCAGAATGCGGGTCACGCTGGGCCTGCCACTGGTCTTCGAGGTTGAAACCCTGCGCAGCGGACAAGGCTGGGCCTTTCTCATGGTCGTGCCGCGCGCGGTTGACGGCACAGCGTTCGACTGGTCGCAAACGCCCTATGCGCGCGACTGGCAAGCTGATGCCATGTCGGATATCATCATGATCCTGCTGCAGAATACCGGTGCGGGCTGGCGCATTGTCGAGGATATCGTCGGCCCGACCGATGTCTACTGGATCACATGGATGCAGGATTATGCGCTTCCCGCCGAGCTGTTCCATGCCGACTGACGCCGCAGGCAGAGCGTGCCGGTTCCTGTCACCAGCGGCCTCGCGCCGCGTGGCGAGGATCTGGTCATCACCCGGCACGCCTTCGCCCACCACCTGCGTGCTCGGCAGCCGGGTCTGCCTGTCGCGCTAAAGCTGCGAAATGGTCGCGCGGTCAACAACACCGCTGCGGGCCAGAGCCCTGCTCTGGCAGTTTCCGGGCCTGGTGCTGACGGACAGCAGGAAAGGGTTTCGCGACCTGCGCGTTACGCGCGTGTCTGGCGCGGGCCACTGCGCCCCCGGCCCTGAGTGAACTGTCCATCCCCGCACGAAACCTGTCTGCGGCCGTCATCCGACCATGGCGCAGCATACCCGTCATGACATTCGGATCGTCTTTTGCCGTCAAGCTTGGCATTCCGCCAGTTCTGCGCTATCGCCCCTGCAGCGAACCTGGAGCTGGGTGCGAATCCCGGCTGGCTCTTCCGGCCGCCGATCCGCCGGACAACCTGAAGACAACCAGAAAATGATACCGATGCGCGCGATTTCGCGCGGCACGGTCAGGGGCAGATTTCGCATGATGGCATTCGAGACCTACCGTCGGCAATGGACCGGCAATATTCGCGGCGACCTGCTTTCGGGGCTGGTGGTGGCACTGGCACTGATCCCCGAGGCGATTGCCTTTTCCATCATCGCAGGCGTGGACCCGAAGGTGGGGCTTTATGCCAGCTTCTCGATCGCGGTGATCACGGCGATCACAGGCGGCAGGCCGGGGATGATCTCGGCCGCGACAGCCGCAACTGCGGTGCTGATGATCACACTGGTGCGCGATCATGGGCTGGAATACCTGCTGGCGGCGACTGTGCTGGCGGGGCTTTTGCAAATCGGCGCCGGTGTGACGGGCCTGAGCTTTATCATGCGTTATGTGTCGAAATCGGTGATGACCGGCTTCGTCAACGCACTCGCCATCCTCATCTTTCTGGCGCAACTGCCCGAGCTTGACCCGCGCAACGTGACCGGGATCACCTTTCTGCTGGTCGCAGGCGGGCTCGCGATCATCTATCTGTTTCCGCGCCTGACACGCGCTGTGCCCTCGCCGCTGGTCACCATCATCGTGCTGACAACGCTGGTCTGGGTGCTGGGGCTGGATGTGCGGACAGTGGGCGATATGGGCGCGCTGCCCGACACATTGCCGGTCTTCCTGATCCCGCAGATCCCGCTGACGCTGGAAACGCTCATGATCATCCTGCCCTATTCGACCGCGATTGCCGTGGTGGGTCTGCTGGAAAGCCTGATGACGCAGAATATCGTCGATGATCTGACCGACACCACCTCGAACCGCGATCAGGAATGTGTGGGGCAAGGGCTGGCCAATACCGCGACCGGCTTCATCGGCGGCATGGCGGGTTGTGCGATGATCGGG
>SKRP01000230.1 GCA_007118445.1 Natronohydrobacter sp. | reverse complement strand
CGGTCGAAAAGCTGTGCCTTGGCGGCGAGATAGGTCTCCATCGTCAGATGGTAATCCAGATGATCCTGGCTGAGATTGGTGAAAGCCGCCGCCTCCAGCCGCACCCCGTCCAGCCGCCGCTGGTCCAGCCCGTGCGAGGATGCCTCCATCGCCGCATGGGTGACGCCTGCCTGCGCCATTTCGGCCAGCAGGCGGTGCAGGGTGATCGGGTCGGGCGTGGTATGGGCGAGCGGCGCGGAAAACGCGCCCTCGATCCCTGTGGTGCCGATATTGGCAGCCTCATGGCCCAGCTGCGCCCAGATCTGGCGGGTGAAACTCGCGACCGAGGTCTTGCCATTGGTCCCGGTCACAGCGACCATGGCCGCAGGTTGCGCGCCGAACCAGAGCGCCGCCGCCCCGGCAAGTGCTGCGCGCGGGTCTTCGGCCAGGACCAGCGCAGCATCGGTCCCGCTCAGGACATCCGCCGCGATCTCGGCCCCGTTGCGGTCCGTCAGGATCGCCGCTGCCCCCATGCGCAGCGCATATTGAATGAACTCGGCCCCATGCATGCGCGATCCGGGCAGCGCCGCAAAGAGCGTGCCCGCGCGCACCTCGCGGCTGTCAATCGCAAGCCCGCTGACAGTGACATTACCCCCGCGCGAGGGGCTGAGGCCAAGCGCAGAGAGCGGGCGGGGAGGCAGATCAATCACGCGCAGGCACTCCTTGCGGGCAAATCGGATGTGTCGCCTGTTACCCCGGAACGCCTGCCCGCTTCAATGCCCCTGTTCAAAACGGGCATTGGCCACATCCAGCGACACTGGCCGCAGCCCCAGAAGCGGGCCCACGCGGCGGATGATTTCGGCGGAAACCGGCACAGCAGTCCAGCCCGCGGTCCGGCGCGGCTCGGGCCCGGTGGTATCGACAGGCTCGTCCAGCGTCACGACCAGCGCAAAGCGCGGCGCATGCGAGGGGAACACGCTGGCGAATGTTGCCAGAACAGCGTCATCCATATAGCCGCCGCGCGGACCGGGTTTGTCGGCCGACCCGGTCTTGCCGCCCACCGGATAGCCTGGAATGCGTGCGAAAGACGCTGTGCCCTCCTGCACAACCTGGTGCAGCATCAGCTTCATCTGATCCGAGGTGCGCTGCGAGATGATCTGCGCGCCCGGCTGGACCTGATCCTGTTTCAACAGCGTCGGCGCGATCTTGCGTCCGCCATTCACAAGCGTTGCATAACCTGCAGCGAGCGCCAGCGGGCTGGTCGACATGCCATGCCCGTAGGAAATCGTCATCACCGACAGCTCCGACCAGCGATCAGGCAGCAGGGGGCGGGCACGACGGGCTTCGGACAGTTCCAGCGGCATCGAGTCGAGAAAGCCGAAGCGGTCCAGAAATTCGCGCTGCGCTGTGGCCCCGATGGGCTGCATGATCCGCGCCGTGCCGATATTGGAGGATTTGACCATCACATCGGTGACCGAAAGCTGCGGGCCATAGTTGCGGAAATCCCGGATACGGAACCGCCCGAAGGTCAGCGGCCCGCGCGTGTCGATCATGGTCGCAGGCGTCACCTCGCCCATATCGAGCCCCTGCGCCACGGCAAAGGCTTTCATCACCGAGCCCAGCTCGTAATAGCCCTGCACCGCGCGGTTGAAGAGCGGGCTGTCGGCCGGTTCGCCCTCGGTGGGTGGCGGGGGCCGGTTATTGGGATCGAAATCGGGCAACGAGACCAGGCTGATCACCTCGCCGGTATGCACATCCATCAGCACGGCAGTCGCCCCGCGCGCATTGAGCATGTGCTTGCCACCTTCCAGCACTTCGGTCACCGCCGCCTGAACGCTCAGATCGAGCGCCAGTTCCAGTGGCTGGTCGGCCTGATCGGGGTCGCGCAGGCGGTCCTCGTGATAGAGTTCAACCCCGGCAATGCCGATGATCTCGGCCGCGCGCACGCCCTGCTGACCGAAGCTTGCCCCGCCCAGCACATGCGCGGCCATGCGACCATTGGGATAGAGCCGCATCTCGCGCGGGCCGAACATCAGGCCCGGCTCGCCGATATCATGCACGGCCTGCATCTGTTCAGGCGACAGCCGGGTGCGGATCCAGATGAAGCGGCGGTTGGGATCGGTGAAACGCGCAGCCATGCGCGTGCCGTCAATATCAGGGAAGATGTGGGCCAGTTCATGCGCGGCGCGCACCGGATCAACCATGCGCCGGGTTTCGGCATAAAGCGCATGGGTGGCCAGATTGGTGGCCAGCACCCGGCCATGACGGTCGACAATATCGGCGCGCGCGCCCGAGATATCCTCGGAAATGCCGCGCGACAATTCCAGCGGGCTGGTCGCGGCAAGCAACCCCATCCGCGCGCCCAGCACGACAAACGCTGCCATGAACAGAAGCGACAGCGCCAGAAGCCGCCCCTCGGCGCGGTTGCGGGCACCGTCGCGGGCAGCCTCGCGGCGCAGGCGCAGGTTTTCCTGCTCGATATGGTCCGGGTTCTCGCCCGAAGCACGCGCTTTCAGGATGCGGGCAAGTGGGCGCAGGGGGGTGCGAATCATCGGGTCTGCTCCTGTTGCTCGGCCGGGGCGGAAAGCTGCTCGATATCGCCGTAAACTTCGATTGCATCCGAGATTTCAGCACGTGGCGCAGGCAGCGGATAGACGATCTGACCGATCTCGCCGAAATGCGCGCCGGTGATCGGGACCAGTTTCAGCTGGGCAAAATTCAGATCGACCAGTTCGCGCAGCCGGTCAGGGCGGTTGAGATAGGCCCATTCGGCGCGCTGGATTCTGATCGTTTCCTCCAGGAGCGCGATTTCGCGCTCCAGCGCGCGGCGTTCATTCATGGCCTGCTGGGTCATGTGGTTTTCACGATACGCCCAGGCGGCAAGTGCGATCACCGCAAGGGCCGTGCAAAGATAGAGGAAACTGCGCATCGTCCTTATTTTCCCTTATCCAGTGCCAATCCGGGCAGTCCGAGTTCCGCGCGCGCGACCGGGCCTGCGGGGGCTTCGCTGCGCTCTGCCATGCGCAGCCGGGCCGAGCGCGCGCGCGGGTTTTCTGCCAGCTCTTGCGCATCAGCCACGACCCCGCTGCGTTTGATCAGCGTGAAACGGGGCGCATCGGCGGGCGTTTCGGGGGCGTAGCGATTGGCACGCCCCCCCTGCCCCGCGCGGAGCGCGAGAAAGCGTTTGACGACGCGGTCTTCCATCGAATGGAAACTGACCACCGCGAGCTTGCCACCGGGGCGCAACGCGCGTTCTGCGGCCTCCAGCCCTGCGACAAGCGCGTCAAATTCCGCATTGACCGCGATGCGCAGCGCCTGAAAGCTGCGGGTGGCCGGGTGGCTTTGCCCCGGTTTGGGGCGTGGCAGGCAGGCGGATACGATGGCGGCCAGCTGCAATGTGGTGTCGATCGGCGCGGCCTCGCGGGCGCGGATGATCGCGCGGGCGATGCGACGCGATGCGCGTTCCTCGCCGAAATGATAGAGGATATCGGCCAGATCGCCCTCGTCAGCCGTGTTCACCAGATCGCGCGCGGATGGCCCGGTCTGCGACATGCGCATGTCGAGCGGGCCGTCCTTGGCAAAGGAAAAGCCGCGCCCGGCCTGATCAAGCTGCATCGAGGATACGCCCAGATCCAGCACCACCCCGTCGATCAGCCCGCCCGCATGGTCATCAAGCTGCGCGAAATTGCCCTGCACCAGCCGCAGCCGGTCGCCATATCCGGCCCCCCAGTCGCGCGCCATATCCAGCGCCAGCGGGTCCTGATCGACCCCGATCACCTGATCCGCGCCCGCATCGAGCAGCGCGCGCGCATAGCTGCCCGCGCCCAGCGTGCCATCCAGCCAGATGCCGCGGATCGGGGCCAGATGCTGCAGGATCGGGCGCAGCAGGACCGGGATATGTGGAAGCGGGGCCGCGTCCGGCATCACAGCCCTTCCGGCGGGTTACTGGCCGTGGAAAACAGCGCCCGCATGTCGAAATCAGGCGCGAGATCCTCGTCCTCATCCTCGTCATCCGCGCCATAGATGTCTTCATAGGTCGCGTTCTTCCAGACCTGAAAATGATCATTGGAGCCAACGAAACGCGCCTTTTCATCGGGGACAAGCTGCAACTTGTCGCGCAGGTGCTGCGGCAGGATGATGCGGCCATCCTCGTCGATCTGCGCCTCGATGGAATGGGCGTGATAGACCCGTTCCAGTTTCTTGCGCGCAGGCGTTCCCGGCGGCATGGCGTCGATGCTTGCGTCGATGGCTTCCATCGCCGTCATGGTGAAACAATCCAGACGTTTCTGGAATTTCAGGCCGAAAACGATGATGAAATTCGGGCGCTGGCCCGCGGACCATTCGGGATCGCCCTCTTCAATGACCCGCCTGAACGAAGCCGGGACCGAGACGCGGCCCTTTCCATCCACCTTCTGGTGGTATGTGCTCCTGAACCTGCGTGCCACGGCCCGGCGGTCCTTTTTTCTTGTCGCGCCCGCACAGGTCGGGCAGAATTGAAAACGGCGGACCGAGCTGCTGCCACTGCTCGATCCGCCGACTGTCCCATCGCTGGGTGTCCGGTTGGCGCTCGCTCCTTGGGGGGAGGGGTTGCTGCTCGCGAGCGCGCCGGATCTCTTTTGTTCAAGATGAGCGAGGTGCCTGTATGAAACTCTTTGCCTCTGTGGGGTCTTTTTGCCCCTTGCTGTTTGCCTCGGTGGGGTCTTGGTGCCCCTTTGCTGCTCGCTTATCCTGACCAAAGGAATTGCATGGAACTTCATGGTCATCAAGGGAAAAGATGGAACCGACGCGCTGAACCGGGGTCAGCTGATGCGTGGATTGCCCTACAGGATATGGGATGAGTGCG
>SKRP01000256.1 GCA_007118445.1 Natronohydrobacter sp. | reverse complement strand
GCATCGGGCAGGTCGGGGCGCAGACCCGCATTCAGCACGCAGGTCTTGATCAGCCGCGCGATATGCTTGTCATTGAGCCGTGTGTCGCGCGCGCGTTTGCCGTCGCGCGTCACGCCCGTGAACACTGGCCCGAATGTGATACGCCCGTAGTGCAGCCATTGCTCCAACGCATGGACCGGGCAGGTCTGATCAGAGGATCCGCGCCCGATTTCCACCTCGCGCCAGCCAGTCTTGCCGCGCAGGGTGATCAGCGCGCCGCCGTCCAGAATGTCGATCCAGCCGCCACTGTCCATAGTGTCATCCTTGTGCCGGTCCAGACTGACGATTTCCGAGCGCCGCAGCCCGCCTGCGAAGCCGATCAACAGGATGGCCCGGTCGCGCAGGCCCCGCAGGTCATGGGGCAGGGTGGCGACCATGGCGCGGATATCCTCGGCCAGAATCGCCGCTTTCTGCACTGGCGGCCGGGCATGTCTGCGCCGGATACCGGCCAGGACAGTCGCGATATGGCGGTCCTTGCGGTCCAGCGAAAATCCGCGTTGCGCATAGTTCCAGCCAAGGCCGGACAGGCGGCGCTCGATCGAGGCCACCGACAGGGCAGGGCGGCTGCCCTGCGGCGCGGCCAGATCGGCAATATAGAGGCCGACCAGTTCGGGCGAAGGGGGCAGGGGGTCTGCGGCCCCGCGCATCCGGCACCAGCGCGCGAAATGCGCCCAATCCCTGGCATAGGCGGATCGCGTGTTGTCCGAGGCCGCCGCGCGCGCATAGTCGCGGGCGGTATCGACCAGGCGATCCATCGCGCCAGAGCCCGCGACATGCGCGGGAAGGCCAATTCCCACGCTTTTTTCTTGCGCGCTCTCGTCGTGCTGAGTACGGTTGGGCGTGTCCATGGACGCTGAGATCGATTTCTCGTGCTCTGGCGACATTCTTCCCCCGAAAATCCGGTAATTTTTAGTCTGTGCTGCAGCCTATCCCATAATGTCCGATAATGCAAACTTACCGGACATTTTGGCGAACAGCAATATGCGGCGCTTTTTTCACTATTACTGGCATTATCCGCCGTCATGGGATATGCAAAATCATGACGCGCGACCCGAACCCCGATACAGCATACGATCCTTGGCCTCATGGCCTGCCGAACTGGCTGGCGCGAAACCTACATCAAACATCGGAAAATGCTGGGTTTTCGTCGGGTGCAGCCTTGGCGCTGTTGGACATGGCGCAAAAGAACCCGACCTTACCAGCCGCGTTGTGGCGCGCGCGCTTGGCCTTGTCGGCAGGCGCACATTGCGCACAGCTTTCGGGGCGGCGAGAGCGGGAAAGCGCTTTGCGCGATATTCTGTGCCTGCTTCGCGCATCCGAACTGCCCGGCCCTGCCGGAGAAATCGCATTGGCCTGGAATGGCGCGACGCTGCGCGCATTGTCGGAGGTCGATCTGATAAACAGCATGCGAGAGTCATGTGCGCTTGAAATCGAGTTTCGCGACAAGCAGGGCCAAGACGCACCTGTTGTGCAGGCCGCTGGCGTTCTCGAGATGGTTTTGGCCGATACCCCGCGTGCATATTCCATGGCCCTGATCCTGGCCGATGCTGCCCTTGCCCGCGCCATGGGCTGGCGGTATCTGATCCCGCTCTTGGGCTGCGCTGTGCCGCGCGTTGCGCTGACGGCGCGCGGTGTTGATTTGCGGCTTTTCTGTCACAATGCGATTGTCAAGTCAGTTGCCCGTGCCCTGTCAATGGCCTCAGAACTGTCACGCCGTGCTGCGCATCTGCGACAGGTGGCCCCGAGATTGCGCAGTAAACAGGCGGCGCAGGCCGTTGAAATCTTCCTGACCCGAGACGCGATCGCGCCATCGACACTGACCGCGCTGATGTCGGATCGCGCCGCGCGGCGCCTGTGTGACCGGCTGGTCAGCCTAAGTGCTTTGCGCGAACTGACCGGGCGTGACACGTTTCGCCTATACGGGCTGTAGCATGGCCCGAACAGGTGCCCCCGATTTTGACCGCGACCTGTCCGACCTGCCACCGGAACTGCGCTGGCGCGAATGGATGAAACGGATCGAGGCGGTCTTGTTCGCGAGTGCTTCACCTGTCGCGCGCGAGGATCTGGCGCGGGTGATAGGGCAGGTGGTTTCGCTTGATTTGCTGATTGAGGATCTGGCGGCTGAACTGGAAACACGTCCCTATGAGATTGTCAAATCGGGCAATGGGTGGTTGCTGCGAACGCGTCCGGCCTATGCCCCGGTCATCCGCGCCGCGGCCGATATTGGTGATCAGGCGCTGAACCTGAGCGAGAATGATGTCACAGTGCTGGTCGCGATTGCTTATCATCAGCCCATCAGCCGGGATCGATTGCGCGAAATTTTCGGACGTGACATCAGCCGCGATCTGATAGGTCGGTTATCCGAGCGTGGTCTGATCGCACCCGGCCCGCGCGAACCCAGGCGTGGTGCGCCATATACGTTTGTGACAACCGACGCGTTTCTCGCTGCGTTTGATCTGACCTCGCTGGCCGATCTGCCAGAACAGGAGCAATTGCAGGATTCAGGCTTGGCGCAGGCGCATTGAAAGCCAAAGATGCAGAAGCAAGTGGCGACATGGCATAAATGCAATTCGCACCGTCCAGCGCCCGAAGCAGATGCGGGCATAGCTCTACGCAACGCAAGCCAGAGCGGTTCAAGTCACTCATTGACATCATGCCGGATGACATCTCGAAACTGTTCGCAAACCGATCCGGGTATGTGGACATTCGTCACGACGCGATGAGGCTTGCGACAGGGGTCCGGTTGACAGTGTAGCTGCAGCCTGTTTGGCCGGAACGTATAGCCATGTCCCGGAATTCCTTGATCTTCGCGCCGCAGTCCTGAGGCATGGAAGACCCAGGCGTGTCAGCGGCCCGAAGGGCTTTCGGCAGGCGAGAGTTTGCGTCGTGGGCCAAGCCGGAACCTGTCCGGTGTGCCGAAATCCCCGAGGCCAATGCCGGCAACGAAATCGCCGAAAACCGGGCCATGCTTGAACAAATGCCCTGAACACCCGCCGGCCAGCAGAACGTTGCGGTGTTCGGGGTGGAAATCGATGATGAAATGCGTGTCGGGGGTCATCACGATCTGGTTGAACTTGCTGTCCACGACGCGCTGCCCTGTCAGTCCGGGCAGGCGTTTATCGATGTAGCGCCGTGTGCGCGCCAGCGTCTTCTGCCGGATCAGTCGCTCGTCATTGTCGAGATCGATCTGATCAGGGATCACGACCGCTGCCTTGACGCCCGACCCCTCGACCGACGGCAGCCCGAACGACCCCTCGCCATGATCGATCCAGCAGGGCATATGTGTCTGGTCAAAGGCTTCAGAGCCGTCCGGGGTTGACGTGTAGAGAACATTTACGCCCACGACTGTGGTGAGCGGCTTGACGGTGCGCGGGAACATCTCGGCCATCCAGGGGCCTGTGGCGATGACGACGAGATCGGCTTCGAGTGGTTTTCCGTCCAGCATGGGCCGCTCTGAGGCATCTGTGGTCACGCGCCCGCGCCGCACCTTGCCGCCCAGACTGCGCAGCAGCGCCACACCAGCGATCAATGCGCGATGCGCCATGATCATGCCTGCTTCGGGCTCATAAAGCGCGTAGCTGACATTCCGTGGGTCGAACTGAGGAAAGAAGGCTCGGATCTCGTCGGCGCTGTAGCGATGATAGGGCACGCCCAGGGCATCGAAAGTGGCGGCAGTGTCATCTTCCCAATGGCAATGACCTTCGGTGGCAAGTATCAGCGTGCCGCACTCATAGTAGAGCTTCGCTCCGGTTTCTTGCTCCAGTTCCAGCCAACGTAGGCGCGCATCGCGCGCCCAGCGTGTGTAGAAATGGTCGCGACCATGGATGGCACGTATCACCCGGTTGTAGTCCGAAGACGACGCACGCGCATGACCCGGCTCCCATCGGTCGATCAGGGTGACGCCATGCCCGCGCCGCGCCAACGAGATTGCCGTCATCAACCCGGCGATGCCGCCGCCTGCAACGATGGTTTCCGAATGCGGCATGACAATCTTTCCTGTTGCAATATTATATATACTGTATACAGTATACACAATTAAGGGTTCGTGCAAGTCGCAACTGACGCGCGCCACCAAAAGTCAGGAACGGGTTTTCGGATGCAGAACGAGGATTTTCCTTTGCCTGAAGGCACCCACACTGTGGCGATCGGGATGGGTGATCTCAATGGCATACTTCGCGGCAAGCGTATTCCGGCCAGCCATTGGGCCACGACCTGCAAGCGCGGAAACGCCTTGTCGCTTGCGCTGCTCGCCATCGACATGACAAGTGATGTCTGGGACACGCCGACAGTTAATTTTGATAACGGCTACCCGGACATGCATATGTTTCCCATGACCCAGCCTGTTGCCCTGCCGTGGGAGCCGGGGGTCGCTTTCTGTCTGGCCCGCGGCGAAGGCATGGATCACGCGCCGGTGCCACTTGATCCGCGCGGTGCCTTGATCGCGCAGATCGAGCGGGCGACTGCGATGGGCTACAAGGTAAAATGCGGCACCGAGTTGGAATTCTATCTGCTTGACCCGGAGACGCTGCAGCCCCGAGACAGCGGCATTCAGGTTTATAGTCTGGCGCGCGCCGCCGAAATGGAACATGTGCCCGGCCCGATTCGTCAGCAGATCAACGAAATGGGCATCCCGATCGAGCAATCGAATCCCGAATACGCCCCTGGTCAGGTCGAAGTGAACATCCGATATGACGATGCTCTGTCGGCGGCCGACCGGGTGGTGATTTTCCGTTCGTTGGTCAAGCAGCTGGCGCATAAGCATGGCTATCTGGCCAGTTTCATGGCCAAACCCTTTATTGACCAATCCGGCAGCGGATTTCACACGCATTACTCGCTGTGGCAGGGTGAGCGCAACGCTTTCGCCTCTGATGGCAAGCTCAACGCGACAGGGATGGCTTTCACCGCCGGGCTGCAGCGGCACATGGCCGAAACTGCGCTTGCGGGATCGACCACACCAAACGCCTATCGTCGCCGCCAGCCCTATAGTTTCTGCCCGATCAATAACAGTTGGGGGTACGATAATCGTACGGTCGGCTTGCGCGCGATCGAAGGGCTGGACAGCGCTGTGCGCATTGAGCGGCGCGACGCTGCCGCCGACTGCAACCCCTATTTCCTGCTTGCCTGTGATATTGCTGCCGGGCTCGATGGCATCGAGCAGGGGCTGGAGCCCGGCGCCCCCTGTGCGGGTGATGCCTATGGTGAGGCTGGCGCGGCTTCTGAGCCGCTGCCGATGTCGCTGTCGGAGGCCGTGTCTGTCGCACGCGGCTCCGAGTTGATGCGCCGAGCGTTGGGTGAGCACCGGCTGGAGATCCTGATCCAGCAGGCCGAGCGCGAGATCGGCTTTGTCGAGGCGCAGGTTACTCCTGTGGAACGCGACCGTTATCTGAGGAACATGTAATGCAGATCGTGCGCGTCATCGGCACGACCACGGCCACGCTGAAAGAGGCCGGCCTTTCGGGGCAGAAATTCCTGATCGTCCAGCCTGTGAAGCCGGATGGCAAACCCGCTTCTGAACCCACCTGCGTGGCAGTTGATAGCGTGGGTGCCGGGCGTGGCGATCTTTGCCTCATGGTGACGGGATCGGCTGCGCGCGTGGTGCGCGGTGCAGCGGGCCTGCCGGTCGATGCCGCCCTGATTGCCGTGATCGACGAGATCTCGGTCTGACCCTTTTTCGCTTCAACGCCCCAGAACACGACCCAAGAAAGGAACATGACAATGGCGCAGAAACCCATCCCCGGACATGGTGCACTGGGCATGATCGAGACTCGCGGGCTGGTTGCCTCGCTTGAGGCGGCGGATGCCATGGTCAAGGCCGCCAGCGTGACCATCGTCAGCCAGACAAAGGCCGGCGGCGGTCTTATCTCGACGCTGATCCGCGGCGAAGTCGGCGCGGTCAAGGCCGCGACCGATGCCGCCGCACTTGCCGCCAACAAGGTGGGCGAAGTGGTGGCTGTGCATGTCATCGCCCGCCCGCATGACGAGCTTGAGGCGCTGATCGCCGCGCTGGGTGGCGGCAGCGCCGATTGAGCCGCCGATCAACGGTTGAACCGCAACAAGCGGGGGCGGGTCTTCGGTCCGCGCCCTGCCTTCAGGCGACAGGCGAGAGATGACCAGCTCAGGCTTCGAGGATTTCGCACAGGCGCTCACAAGTGCCAGAGGCAGCGGGCAAGCTGCGCCCCGGCACGGACCTGCAGGCCGCGTTGCGGTTCTGGGCGCTGCACCAGATGGGCAGATCTATGCGGCGCTGGCACTTGCTGGTGGTGCCGAGGTGCGTCTGTTCTCGGCCTATGGTGCCGAGCTGGCAGCGCTGAGGCAGGCCGGTGCCATTACCCTGCGCGGCGAAGGGCCTATCGGCTCATTTCCTGTCGACCAGTCGCGCGGACCATCGATCCGCACCACCGCCGCGCTTGATGAGGCGCTGGACAGGGCGGAACTGGTGGTGCTCAGCGGACCGCTCCACAAGCAACGCACTTATGCGCATGTGCTCGCCGATCAATTGCAGCCCGGTCAGGTGGTTTTCCTGCCAGAGGCGCGTTCGCTGGGCGCAGTCGAGGTCGCATGGTTGTTGCAATGCGGTGGCGCGCAGGCCGATCTGACACTGGTCGAGGCCGGGGGCGCGCCCTACTGGATATCAACCGATGGCAATGCGCTGGTCCTTTCGGCCTGCCCACCTGTGCCGCTGGCCTGTCTGGCCCCGGAGCGTGAGGATGCGCTGGCTGCGGTGGGTGACCTGTTGCCCAATGGCCGACCTGTCCCGTCCTGTGTGCATTCGGGCTTTGATGACGCAAGCGCCGTGGTCGAACTGCCAGCGCTGCTGATCGGCGGCCCGGCTGCGCCCTGTGGCGGGCCGCTGGTGCAAGAGGGCGGTGTGCCGCTGGAAGCGAACGCGACCTTTCGCGCCCTGATCGGTCCCGCGCATGAAGCGCTGATCGCCCGGCTCTGGGCTGAACGTTGCGCCGTTGCGCGTGATTTCGGCGTGCGTGATTTGCCTGATGCCGCTGGTGCCATTGCGCGTGTTGCCGGCACCGCGCGCGGCACCGGCGCGCGTCCGGTGCCGGACCAGTCCACCGCGCGCGAGGCAATCCGGGCGGGTGTGACAGGTTCGCTGATTCCGCTGGTCTCTGCTGCGGCCCGCGCAGGCCGTGAAGTGCCGGCGACATCCGCGATGATTGAACTCGCACAGGTCGTGCTCAATCGAAATCTGGCGGGGGCCGGCCGTCGGCTGGAGACCATCGGCGTGCAGGCAACCGATGTCAGCGAGGCCCGACGGCAATTCGCCGACATCCTGAACGGGGGCATTGATGGATAAAGACCTGCAATCTATTGCCGCCGCGCGGGCTGCGGCAGCAAAAGCCTTTGCGGCTTATCGCAGTTTTCTGGGTACCGATCCTTCGCATATCGACGCCATGGTTGACGCAATGGCCCGCGCCATCGAACCCGAGGCCGAGCGGCTGGGTCGGCTTGCGGTCGAAGAGACGGGTTACGGCAATATTCCCGACAAGCGGGTCAAGAACCTGTTCAACGCGCTCTCGGTCGCTGAATGGCTGCGCGATATCACCACGCTGGGCGTGCTGTGGCGCGACGAGCGCGCCAAGATCGCCGCGATTGGCGAGCCGATGGGGGTGGTCGCTGCGCTGATCCCGGTGACGAACCCGACATCGACCATCATCTACAAGGTGCTCAGCGCAGTGAAGGCAGGCAATGCTATCGTTTGTGCCCCTCATCCGCGCGGGATTGGCTGCGGAATGGAGACTGTGCGCGTGATGGCCGAAGTGGCCGAAGGCATGGGCGCGCCGAAAGGGCTTATCCAGTGCCTGGATCAGGTCACGATAGAGGGCACGGCAGAGCTGATGCGCCACCGTCGCACTTCGGTTGTCATGGCGACGGGTGGCCCGGCGATGGTGCGCGCGGCCTATAGTTCTGGCAAGCCGACGCTTGCGGTGGGTGCGGGCAATGTGCCGTGCTATGTCCATGCCTCCAAGGCCGGACAACTGGCCGAGGTTGCCGAGCAGATCATCACCTCGAAATGTTTCGACTTCGGCACGGCCTGCGTGTCCGAGCAGGCTGTGGTGGCAGATGCCGCCATCACGCGCGAATTGCGCCACGAGATGAAACTGGCCGGTGCCTATTTCATGACACGGGCTGAAGCCGACCGGCTGGCACAGGTGATTTTCCAGGGCAGGCAGGCCATGGACCCTGCGAATGTCGGCCAGAGCCCGCAGGCGCTGGCCGAAAAGGCCGGGTTCTCACTGCCGCCACGCATCCGCTGTCTGGTCAGTGAAGAACATGAAATCGGCTGGCAACGACCGCTTTCGGCCGAAAAACTGAACCCGGTGCTGGCCTTCTACGAGGCGCGCGACAGCGCCGCTGGCATCACCATGGCCGAAAGCATCGCGAAATTCGAGGGCTGGGGCCATACGGCAGTGATTCATGCCGATGACCCGACTGTGGTGGCCGAATACTCACGCCTGCCCGTGGGGCGGGTGCTGGTAAACACGCCCGGGATCATGGGCGGCATGGGCTTTTCCACTGATCTGGAGCCCTCCTTCATGCTGGGCACCGGCACCTGGTCGGGGTCGATAACCTCGGACAATGTGACGGCCCTGCATCTGATCAATATCAAACGCGTTGCCTGGGAAAACCGACCGTGGCGCGACATCTATGAGGTTTATGGAGGCTGACCATGTCCACCATCATTCGCGCGCTGTTACAGATCGACAATCTGCAACCCAAATTCGCCGCTTTCAACGGGGCCACAGTGCAAGGCTCGGTGCCACTTGCGGGCGACACGGTGCTTATCGGAGAATTTGCCCCCGGAAATGGTGTGTTCACCCTGATCGATCGTGCCCTCAAGGCCAGTTCGGTCGAGGCGACGACACAGCTTGTCGAGCGCGAATTCGGCTTCTTCATCCTGCGCAGCCCTTCCAATGCCGAGGTTTCGGCGGCGCGTGAGGCCATTCTCGCCGCACTTGGCAAAAGCCTGAATGACCGTATCCGCCCCGAGGTCGCCTCCACTCAGATCATCACCTCGGTCGAGCCCTATCAGGCGCAGCTTCTCAACAAATGGCGCAAGGGCGCGCTGGTGGTGCCGGGTCAGACGCTGGGGATCATTGAATGCGCGCCCGCCGCCTATATCGCTCATGCCGCCAATGAGGCCGAAAAGGCCGCCAATATCGATATCGTCGAAGTGCGCGCCGTTGGCCGGTTCGGCAGGCTCTTCATCTGCGGGGCCGAGGATGATGTGAAAGCTGCCATCGATGCCGCTAGCGGCGCAATCGAGGCCATTGAAGGGGTGCGTCCGGCATGAAACCGTCGCGCCGTGTCATCGGGGCCGAGCATATCCGCGATGCCCGTCGTCGACAGCGCAAGCATGTCGAAGTGATGCCAGGCGATATCGTGACACCCGAGGCACGCGATCAGGCCGAGCGGCTGGGGATTGCGCTGCGCGACGGGCCGTTGCCGCGCCCGCAGCCCGAAGTTACCGATGGCGCAACCTCGCTGCGTCGCGCGCTATGGCGGCGCTCGCCGCGCTGGATCGCGCCGTCTGCGCGCCGTGCGCGCCAGCCACGCCGCTTCGGGCGGATTGCTTTCGTCGGCGCGGGCGGGGTGGGCAGCCATGCCGCGCATCTATGTGCCATGGCCGACATGGCTGAAGAGATCGTGCTCATCGACATCACACCCGGACTGGCCGAAGCCTTCGCGCTTGATATCGCGCATGCGTCGGGCATCACCCGGAGCCGCTGCCGTATTCGTGGCGGGCAATCACTGGCCATGGTTGAGGGCGCGGATGTGGTATTGGTCACGGCGGGGCGACCGCGCGCGCCGGGCATGACACGGGCCGATCTGATCGAAGTGAACCGCCGGGTCATCCATGCGACTGCCGCTGCAATTGCCGATCACGCACCGCAAGCGGTGGTCGTCGTGGTGACCAACCCGCTTGACGAAATGACATATGAAATGCTGCAGGCAACGGGCTTTCCACGCAATCGCGTTCTGGGCATGGCGGGCACATTGGACAGCAGTCGCTTTCGCCACGCCCTGGCACGCGCGGCAGTGGTCGATCCGGGCGATGTCGAAGCGCTGACCCTTGGCAGCCATGGCGAAGAGATGGCACCGATCCCGTCGGCCTCGACGATCAAGGGCAGACCGCTTTCGGCGTTCCTGTCGCCTGACCAGATCGCTGCCTGCGTCCGCGATGCAATCACCGGCGGCGGGCACGTTGTGGCGCTCAAGCGCACGGGCTCGGCCGTGATAGCCCCGGCGCATGCTTCTGTCGAGGTCATGGACCATTTACGCGGCGCGCGCTCGGGTGCGGTCCCGGTCTCGGTCATGCTGATGGGCGAGTTCGGTCTTGATGGCGTGGTGCTGGGCGTGCCCGGTTATCTGGGCGAAGGCGGGCTGATCGAGGTGGCTGAAATCTCGCTCACCGATGCCGAGCGCGCATCGCTGCACGCCGCCGCCGAGGCCATACGCACAAGGCTTGCGAGCTGATGGTGGTGCGTCGCAGCCACGGTGGGGGCCGCTTCGAGCGTGCGGCGTCCTATGCCCGCGCCCTGCGTATCGGGCCTTTTGTCTGGGTCGCAGGCACCACGGCCATCGAGCCCAGCGGCAAGCTGCACGCCCCTGATGACAGTTATGCCCAGACGCTCTACTCGCTGGGCCGGATCGAGCAGGCGCTGGCGGATGTCGGTGCCGAGATGCGCCATGTCGTGCGCTGCACGGCCTTTCTGCGCAGCTTGCAGATAGATGCGGCCGGCTTCGTCCGGGCGCATGGAGAGGTTTTCGCCGGGATCGAACCTGTGATGTCCGCGGTCGAGGCAGGGCTGACGACACCGGGCATGACTGTGGAAATCCTGATTGACGCCGTGATCCACGACGATACCGGCAAGATCGCGCTGTCATGAACGCAGTTCCGTACCCCTCTGCGCAGGTTGCCGGACACTGCGGCGCGAGTGTCTCAGGTGATGGTCCCGCGCAGCCGACCGGCCTCGATCTGCAGGGCCTGCCCGTCGTTGATATGCGCGATCATGCGTTCGCTGGCGCGGGTTTCGTCACCGGTGGCGATCGCATCGACAAGCCCCAGATGATCGCCGAGCGATTTCGACAGATCGACCGCTTCGATTGTGGCAAACAAAGTGAAAGATGCACCCCGGTTCCACAGATTATCGAAGAACTCCAGCAGGAAGCGGTTTTCGGTAGCCTCGACAATGGCGCGGTGCACGCTGCGGTTGGCGTAGAAATAGCCGACAACGGTTTCGTTCTTCAGGTCTTCGGCATTGACGATGAAGCTGCGCAGCCGGTCGTTGAGTTCAGGGTCGTTGCGCGCGGCGAGGATGCGCGCGGCATGGCCCTCGATGGCGCAGCGCGCGGCGTAAAGTTCGGCAATCTCTTCCGGCCCGAGGCTGCGGATTCTAAACCCGCCACGCCCCTCGACCACCACGATCCCCTCCTGTTCCATCCGGAAAAGTGCCTCGCGCACCGGGGTCCGGCTGATCTGGAACTCCTCGGCGAGTTTTTCCTGCACGATGCGGTCGTCCGGAGTGATCTCGCCTTGGCGGATGGCGTCCATGATCTGGTCATAGACCTGATCGGCGAGCCGTTCGCGGGGCTTCGAGAGGGATCGAAAGGGCATGGCACCTTGTCCTGCTTCCTTGATGGTCGCCCATATATGGGCTTGGCAACGCCAAGCAAAGGGCGAAACGGGGTTGAAAAATTACGAATACTGTATACAGTATACATAATATCCGATGAGGAGGCTAGACATGTGTGGAATCGCCGGGCGAATTCTGGGAGCGCCGGGGCCGGTTGGCCGCGATCTGGTGGCCTTGATGGCTGCACAGGAGCATCGTGGTGCCGACTCAACAGGCTTTGCTGTCTACAGCACTCCGCGGGAAAACGGCTACATTGTGCGCGCAATGGGGTTCGATCGTTCGAGGATGGGTCAGGATCTGAACGATTTCCGCGCCATCCTGCGCAACAACGGTGCGGATGTCATCGAAGAGCCAAGCTGGGACAACAGTCGCAGCCAACATTATCTTGCGCGCATGATCGTCAGTGACCCGGTTGATATGGCCGCATGGGTGGCCGAAGCCGATGAGATAGCCGCGCGATTGGAGATGCAGTCAGTGGGCCGCTCGCTCGAGATCATCAAGGATGTCGGCGGTGCCAATGCCGTCGCCGACAAGCACGGCATACGCGAGATGACAGGCACGCATGGGCTTGGCCATGCGCGTCTGGCGACCGAAAGTGATGTGCGCCCGAATGCCAGCCACCCGTTTTGGGCGCGCCCCTTCCCGGACGTGGCCATCGTTCATAACGGGCAGATCACCGATTACTACACCTGGCGCGAGAAACTCGAGCGCAAGGGCTATCGCTTCCTCACGTGGAATGACAGCGAGCTGATCGCGGTCTGGGTGTCCGACCGTATGAAACAGGGGCTGAGCATGGAAGAGGCGCTGACCCGCTCCATTCACGAGATCGATGGTGTGTTCACCTACATGATCGCCACGCCCTCGGCCATTGGCTTCGCCAAGGACCGTTTCGCGATGAAGCCGCTGGTGTTGATAGACCAGAACGGTGCCATTGCAGCGGGCACGGAGGAACAGGCCGTGCGACGCGTCTATAACGACGACGGCATCGACGTCATCAATCATGATGGGCCCAGCTTGCACGGCATCTGGACTGTCGGGAACCAGAGGGTGGCAGCATGAACAGAGCGCCTGGACGAACGATGGCCGAAACAGTGATCGACGTGGGCGAACGCCCCATCCGCGCGGTGCATGAGGACATCCAGAAGGCCGCGAAGGCCGGGGAACGCATGGTGCTGCGCAATACATTGTCGCGGCACAATCTCGGCGTGGGCCTGCCGCCGGGTTGCGAGCTGCATGCCGAAGGTTCGGTCGGTTATTACTGTGGCGGGCTGAACACCGGCGCGCGGATCACCGTCGAACGCAATGCGGGCTGGGGCTGCGGCGAGGCGATGTCGGCGGGCCATATCACTGTTGGCGGCTATGCTGGCATGTCAGTGGGTGCTGCGATGCTGGGCGGGCTGATCCATGTGCGCGGCGATTGCGGCCCACGTGCCGGTGTCGCCATGAAGGGTGGCACCATCGTCGTCGAAGGCAAGCTGGGCTATCAGTCGGGCTTCATGGCGCATGGTGGCAAGATCATCGCCCTGGGCGGTGCCGGGCCAAGTTGCGCTGATGCGCTCTGGCAGGGTGAGGTCTGGGTCTGCGGCGATGTCGAGGATCTGGGTGTCGATGCGGTGATCACCGAACCGAGCGCCGAGCAGGTCGCCGAGGTGGAGGCGATTCTCGACCCGCTCGGGCTTTCTGACCGCTCACGCGCATGGCGGCGAATCGTGGCCGGTGAGCGGCTGTGGTATTTCCAGAGCAGGGATGCAAAAGCATGGCTGATGATATGAACACTCCCTATCGCTTTCCCTTTGAGGACGCGTCCGAGGAGTTGGTGCAATTCGGCGATGGGGCCATCGAGGGCCGACCGGCGGGCGTGCCCTCGTCTTATGATCAGGGCGGTTCAGCGCGCTGGACTCCCGAGGCGATCTCGGAAGCCCATGCTCTGGCGCAGCTCGGGCGCTATCAGGTGCGCGGCTATAACAGTTTCAACCAGCGCCTGCCCACATTCGATGATCTGACTTTCGTCCCCGCCACGCTGACCCGGCTGCCGCTCGAAGGCTACCGCGAAAGCTGTGACACGCGCACTGTGCTGGGCGGCGGGCGCGGATTGGTCGAAAACCCGATCATGCTGGATATTCCCATCTACATCGCATCGATGTCATTTGGCGCGTTGTCGGCCAGTGCCAAGGAAGCGTTGGGCCACGGTGCCTCGAAAGTCGGGACCATGACCTGCACAGGTGAGGGCGGCATGCTCGAGGAAGAGCGCGCGGCCTCGAAAACGCTGGTCTACCAGATGTCGCCAGCGCGGTATGGGCTTGATCTGGACCACCTGCGCCGCGCCGACGGGCTGGAACTGGTTGTGGGCCAAGGGGCGAAGCCTGGCACTGGCGGTTTGCTTCTGGGCATGAAGGTCAGCCCGCGCGTCTCGAAGATGCGCACCCTGCCCGAGGGGGTTGACCAGCGCTCGACCATCCGTCACCCCGACTGGCTGGGTGCCGACGATCTGGCGGTCAAGATCGAGGAGTTGCGCATCGCCACAGATTACAAGGTTCCGATCTTCATCAAGATGGGAGCAACGCGGCCGCGCTATGATGTGGCAGTGGCCGCCAAGGCTGGCGCTGATGTGGTCGTGGTGGATGGTGCCGAAGGCGGCACCGGGGCCTCTCCCGAACTGTTGCTGAACCATACTGGCATCCCGACCCTGACCGCAATCCGCGCCGCGCGCGAGGCGCTTGACGAATGCGGCATGTCCGGCAAGGTTTCGCTCGTCGTGGCCGGTGGCATTCGCACGGGAACCGACGTCGCCAAAGCTTTGGCACTCGGGGCTGATGCCGTAATGATTGGCAATGGTGCGATGATGGCGCTGGGGTGCAACTCGCCGCGCTACGAGGAGGACTACCGCAAGCTTGGCACCAGCCCCGGTGCATGCCATCACTGCCATACCGGCATGTGCCCGGTTGGCATTGCCACGCAGGATCCCGGACTGGAGCCACGCATGAATGTCGCCGCCGGTGCCGAGCGCGTGGCGCGGATGCTCACTGCCATGACCATGGAAGTAACCGCACTGGCCAAAGCTTGCGGCAAGTCATCGGTCCATAATCTGGAACCCGAGGATCTGCGCGCGCTCAGCTTCGAGGCATCGGCTTTTACCGGTGTCAAGATGGCGGGTATCGACCGCCCATTTGACTGGCCGGTGTCGCGGCAGGGCTGAGTGCCTGAAAACCTCCGGGTGTGGGCAAAGTCTGGGGGATATGCTGCTGCTTTTTGGCAGGCGCCGGTGAGCCGAGCTTCGAGAATGGCGGCGCGGACAACCGCCACGCGGCCAGTTCCCTCAGGCGAATATCTCATGCGGCGTCGCTTTGCCATGCGAGCGTTACCGATATCGTCCACGCTGCCCTCTGTCCTTCTGACTTCGCATGTTCGAGCAGCTCAGAACCGGCAACCACTGCCGAGCTACATGCTAAAGCTGCGGGCAAAACGCACGTTGGGCGCCAGGTTGGTTTCCATCGCGCCAACAAGTTCAACACACTGGCATGATGGAATTCTTCCAGTGCCTGCCGCCGTGTCTGATCAGAGTCAAGACCTGCGCCAGCGCGCATTCCCGGGCGTTTGAACTGATCAAGCCTGGACCGCTGACACATCTCCGGGCTGTCGCGTGCTCAATGCACCAAGGGCAGGCAGCAGATCCCGTATTCGCCGCTGATGGTGCGCTCAAGTACCGGATCATGAAGCTGCATGATGAAGCGCCGTGCCGGGCGGATTGCACCGATCACCGGCAAGGTGCCGCAAAACAACACCGAGCCCGGTGCAAGACGCCCCTCGGGCAAGCCTGTCAAAATCTCTGGCAGAGGCCGGATGCGCTGCAATGTCCCGGATTGATAGTCCACAGCCCCGGTATCCTCCACGATCCTGGCCTGCAGGCGCAGGGCATCGAGATGGGGGGCAATCTCTTCATAGAGCCACAGCTCTCGCGCAACGGGCTTGGCGCAGATCTGCTTGGATTTTGCAATCGACACCGCCTCGAGCGCGCGGTCGGTGTGATCCGAGGCCAGACCAAGCCATAGCGTGCCGCTGTCATCTGCCACCAGCAGCGGTTCGGCCTCGCCCGACGTGTCAGAGCCAAGCACGGTAATGTCCTCTGCCTGGGTCAGCAGCTCTGCATCTGCACGGTAATAGACCGGGACAGTCGCAGGTGGCGGCACACCCAAGGCGGCCAGTTCGTCGATATGGTGCTGGACAGCCGCCGCGTCGCGCCCGGTCCAGCCTGCGATGGTCAGTGATTGGATATTGATCCGCAGCGGGCCGTGATCAGTGTGAAAATCGAGCATGGGCATGATCGTGTCCTAAAGATTGGCAGGCAGCCAGAGCGCCAGCCCGGGGAATGCTATCAGTGCGAAGGCCATCAGGAGCATCAGACCGGCATAGGGGATCGCGCCGACCATCACCTCGGACAGGTTGCCGCCGCGTCGCGCGCCTTGCACGACATAGAGATTCAGTCCCACAGGCGGCGTGATCAACGCCATTTCCACCAGCACGATCATCAGGATGCCGAACCAGATCGGATCATAGCCAAGCGCGACCACGATGGGGACCATGATGGGAATGGTGATGACCATCAGCGACAATGTTTCGATGAAGAAGCCCAGCACGATATAGATCAGCACAATCACCATCAGCGTCATCAGGGGCGTGAATCCCAGCCCCTCCATGAAGGCGCGCAAATCGCGACCCAGACCGGCGCTGGACAGGGTGAAGTTCAGGAATGCCGCGCCGAGCACCACCAGCATGATCATCGCCGTGATCCGCATTGTGCCGTATATCGAGTCGCGCAGCATCGCCCAGTTCACCCCGCCCGAGACGCCGGCGATCAGGAAGGCCATGCCCACGCCCACGGCCGCCGCCTCGGTGGGGGTGGCCCAGCCCTGATAGATCGAGCCGACAATGGCGGCAAAAAGCAGGAAGATCGGGATCAGATGCACCAGCACGGCCAGCATCTCGCGCAGGGGGTAGCGGCGCGATTCTCCGCCCAGTTCAGGCCGCATCAGGCAGATCAGCGCGGTCACGATGCTGAAACCGACAGCCAGCATCAGCCCCGGAATCAGCCCGGCGACAAAAAGCTGCGGGATCGAGGATTCAGTCAGAAACCCGTAGACGATCAGGTTGATCGAGGGCGGAATCATGATGCCGAGCGTGCCGCCCGCCGCGATGGCGCCTGAAAACAGGCGCGGATCATAGCCCAGACGTTCGGCCTGCGGCATGGCGACTGTGGCGACTGTGGCAGCCGTTGCGACCGATGAGCCCGAGGTCGCGGAAAACAGGGTCGCCGTGCCGATATTGGCATGGATCAACCCGCCGGGCAGCCAGCTCAGCCAGCGATCGAGCGCTGCATAAGTCCTGGCCGCGACGCCCCCGCGCACCAGAACCTCGCCCAGAAGCACGAAGAAGGGAATGGCGATCAGGGTCGAGGAATTGGACGAGGACCAGACGAATTGTCCCAGCCCGCGGATCAGCGGGAAAGGGGTGAAGAACTGATCGACGCCAAAGCCCAGCAGGAACAGCACAATGCCCACGGGAATGGTCAGCGCCATCAGCCCCAGCAGGCCGCCGAAGATATAGAGGATCATTTTGCCTGCTCCAGCTCTTCCGCGATTTCATTGCGGATGCCGATCCGTCGTTCGACTGCGCCCAGGCGTCCCTGAAACACCAGCGCCAGCGACAGCAGCGTGACCGCGCAGCACATCAGTGCGAACCAGACCCAGCCTGCGAACCACAGGCTTTGCGGAATCCAGAGCGGAGTTTCCAGCACGGTATTGGCGCGCGAATTGTTGTTGATCGAGCGCGCCAGAACAGGCCAGGCGCGAAAGGCGATGATGACCACAGTCGCGGACATGGCCAGCATCGCCAGCAGATCGAGGAACACACGCCCCCAGCCCGCCAGCCGCGTGCGCAGAACCTCGATGCGGATATGGGCGATTTCCATCAGGGCAAATCCCATGCCCCAGGCGGTGGTGACGGCCATCACATAGCCGGTGATCTCGGTCGTGCCACCCAGCGACGAGCCCAGTCGCCGCAGGGTGATTTCCAGCAGCACATAGCCCACGCAGGCCAGAAGCCCCAGCCCGACCACCAGCGCGATACCGCGATTGATGGTGCGAAGCAGATCGAAGATGCGCAAGACCATATGCTGCCCCCCTTGTGCCTGGCTATCAGTCGAGCGGGATGGTCACGCCGACCACACTGCCGACCTCTTCATTCCAGCGCATGGCCCAGTCATGCCCGGCCCGGCCCGCCCAGTCGGGCAACACGCGGGTCAGCAGGATCTCGGTCGCGCGCTCCAGATCCTCGGCGCTGGCCTCGACCAGCACCATGTCGCGCGCTTCACCATAGGGGCATTCACCGATGCCGGTCAGACACGCCGTGTCATTGACCAACCCGTCCTGCGCCACGGCCCAGGCCTTGTCCTCGAATTCAGTGCGGATGCTGGATGCGATCAACTCCTGCATCTCGGGCGACAGGCTGTTCCAGCGGTCAAGATTGATGGCCGTGACCACCGGGTCCCAGCCGCCCAGCGGCAAGGTGACCAGATGGGTGGACACTTCCCACCATCCCGAATTGTAGCCCGAGCCGCCCCCGGTGATGGCGCAGTCTATCGCGCCGCGCTGCAGCGCACCGGGCACTTCACCGAAATCGACATTCACGCCCTCGGCCCCGAGCGCTTCGAGGAATTGCGCGGTCATCCGCCCCGAGCCGCGCACTTTCAGCCCCTGCATGTCATCGAGCCCGGTCACTTCGGTATTGCAGAACACGATCTGCGGCGGATAGGGCGCGATGGCGAGCACATGGCTGTTGAAGCGGTCGCGGAAGATGTCCTGCACCATGGGCCGTGCCGCGTCGGTCTTGGCGCGTGCCATTTCCGCATCCATGGCGATCAGCGGCACGTCCAGGGCTTCCAGTTCGGGCGCATCGGCCACAGCGTAATTGCCGACTGTCATGGCGACATCATAGACGCCATCGCCCAGCAGGTTGAACACATCGCCCACGCCGAGGCCCATTTCATTATGCGTGGTCAGCGCCACCTCCAGCGCGCCATCTGCGGCTTCGGGCAGGAATTCATCCCAGAAGGGCCGCTCGAAATCGCGGTGCAATGGCAGACCTGACCAGCTTCCCACGACCGAGAGCATTTCCGCATTGACAGGCAAGGCAAGCGCGCTTGTCAGCAAAAGGGTTGAGGCGAGTTTCAGTTTCATGTGTTTCTCCACTGTTGGTTAGGGTTTCCAGATCGGTGTTTCAGCCGTTTCGTCGATATCGCTGATCAGCATATGGCCGGGTGCATGGGTGATCACCAACGGGATACCGGCCGAAAGCAGCGCGTTTTGCGACGTGACCCCGCAGGCCCAGAAAACAGGGACTTCATCGGCGGTAACGGGCACCGGATCGCCCCAGTCAGGGCGCTGCAGCGCGGCAATCCCGATCGCACCAGGGTCACCGACATGCACGGGCGCACCATGGGCCAGCGGATAGCGCGCGCAGATTTCCACGGCACGCGGCACATCCTGCCCCCGCAACGGACGCATGGAGACGACCATCGTGCCGCCGAACGGCCCGCCGCTGACCAGCGGCAGGTTCGTGCGATACATCGGCACGGTCAGATCCTGCTCGACATGGCGCATGGGAATGCCTGCCGCCATCAACGCGCGCTCGAAGGTAAAGGAACAGCCCAGAGCGACGCTCACCATGTCATCGCGCCAATGCGCAGCGATATCGGTGACCTCCTCGACGAAACGGCCCTCGCGATACAGCCGGTAGCGCGGCAGATCATGGCGGATATCGATATCCGGGCCCAGCGTCGGCAGCGCCGGATCCCCTGTTTCGGCAATGCCGACGATCGGGCAGGGCTTCGGGTTGCGCAGGCAGAAACGCAGAAAATCGATCGCATGTTCCGCTGAAAGAATGGCGATGTTGCATTGCAGCTTGCCGGGTGCCAGACCTGCCGTATGGCCTGTGAACGCGCCGTCACGAATGGCGGCACGCAGATCGGCCACTGTCTTGACGCGTGCTGCCTCCTGATATGTCACGTTGTCCCCTTACTGCATCCTGCCCATTCCGGCTCAGAAAGGGTTGCGCAAAGCGGATATCAAATCAAATCGTATATTTTGATAAAGGGTGATCAGATATTTCGATCAGAAGCTTCGCGCGAGCGTTACTGCAAGATGCGCGGCCTCTTCGGTCAGCGCGTTGCGCGGCTCTGCCATCCATGAGGCCGTGAATTCCAGCGGGCCGGGCCGCCAGCCGGGATCGAAGCCCTGCAACTGCCCGGCCGCGACGCGCTCTTGCGCCAGTGCAATGGGGATCGGGCCGACCCCGATGCCCGAGGCGATCATCTGGATGCTGGCCGAGAGCGAAGCGCAGCTGAACACGCGCACCTGCGGACCGTGGCGCTTGCTGAGTTCCTCGACCAGTTCGCGATAGGGTCGCGTGTTGCGCGCATAGCTGATCACCGGCGTCGTCAGGAAATCCGGGTCAGGCCGGTTTGCAGCCCTGTACCAGCCCAGATCGAAGCTTGGCAGCGCGATATTGTTGACCGAATAGACCGAGACCGGCCCCATCAGCAGCGCCAGATCCAACTGCCGCGCCAGCAGCGCCTCGCGCAGATTGACCGAGATATCCACGGTCAGTTCAAGGCTCAGCCGCGGAAAGAGCTGGCTCAGACGTTCAAGAAAACCGGGCAGCCAGGTCTGGGCGATGGTCTCGGAGGCCCCGACGCGGAACAGCCCCTCGATCCCGGTCGGATCGCTGACGCGCTGGCGAATCTCTTCCTGAACAAAGGCAATCTGTTCGGCATAACCGCGCAGCAATTCGCCTTCGCGGGTCAGCACCACGCCGCGCGGGCTGCGCTCGAAAAGCCTGACTTGCAGGGTGTCTTCCAATGCCTGCAACCGCGCGGTCACGGCGGGCTGTGAGATGTGCATCTGTTCCGAAGCGCGGCGCACCCCCTGCAGCCGCGCCACCCAGAGGAACGTCTGCAGCTGGTCCAGCGTCACGCGGCGCGCTCGCCGGTGAAGGCTTGCAGGCGGATACCTTCGGCACGCAGCGCCTCATGCAGCGCCCGCGCCAGCGCGACAGCGCCGGCGGTGTCGCCATGCAGGCAGATCGTGTCGATCTGCGCGGGCAGATGCGTGCCTGTCGCCGTGATGATCGCGCCTGCGCGCAGCATGTCCAGTATGCGCGCGCAGACCTGATCTGGGTCATGGATCACCGCGCCGGGCAGGCGGCGGTCCATCAACAGCCCGTCCTCGGTATAGGCGCGGTCAGCGAAAATCTCTTGCGCGATGCGCGCGCCCAGTGCTGTCGCCGCGCGCGCCTGTGCCGTGCCGGAAATCACCATCAGGATGATGTCAGGGTCAACCGCCAGCGCGCCTTCATAACAGGCCGTGGCCAGCTGCTCATCCTCGGCGGCCATATTGGCCAGCGCGCCATGCAGTTTCAGATGCCGCACCTGCCCGCCCGCCATCCGCGCCATCGCCTGCGCCGCGCCAAGCTGATAGGCGACCAGATGGCGGGCTTCGTCATGCGCGATCTGCATCCGCCGCCGCCCGAACCCCTGCAAATCCGGCAGGCCCGGATGCGCGCCGATCCCGACGCCATTGGCCACGGCCTGCGCCATGGCCTGCGCCATCACGTCAGGGTCGCCAGCATGAAAGCCGCAGGCGATATTGGCCGAGCTGATGATGTCCAGCAGCGCGGCATCCGCCCCCATTGGCCAGGGACCGAAGCTCTCACCCATATCGGCATTCAGGTCGATCTGCATAATCATACTGCATTCCTTTCCAGATCATCGCCAGATGTCACGCCGCTGATCAATTGAAAGCTCAGCAGATCGGCGATGTCCTGCGGGTCACGGATCAGCGGGCGCAGGCTGCGGGGCAGCGCGGCGCGGCGCGCGGCCTCGGCCTGCTCAGTGGCGACGGCCATGTCCAGCGTTACGAATTCAAAGCGCAGCTCTGACCCGGCCGGGGCCTGCACCAGCTTTGGCAGATCGCAGGGCAGCACTGTGCCGATGCGCGGATACCCCCCGGTCGTCTGACATTCCGCAAGCAGCACGAATGGCGCGCCATCGCCGGTGATCTGGATATCGCCGGGCACGATCGCCTCGGACAGGATGCTCAGCCCGAAGGGCAGGGCAAAGCCCTGTGCTGCGCTGACCAGCCGCTGACCCATGCGATTGCCTCGCGCATCCTTGCAAAACGCCGTAGCCGTGAAGCGCGCAAGCACGTCTTCGGGGAAGAGCTGTGTCTGCGGGGTCGCGATCACGCGCAGCACCCCTCCGGCGAAGCGCTGCTGCGGGGTCAGGGCCATGCCGGACGCGCGGCCCTTATCCGTGCCCGGCGTCAGCCGGTCGCCCGGTTCGAGCATCCGCCCGATCCCGGCTGCGAGATGGGCCGAGCGCGCGCCCAGTATCTTTGGCGCGTCGATGCCGCCGCCCGCATGCAGATAGCTGTAACCGCCACGGCTGCCCGACAGCTCCAGCTTCGCGCCCTGGGGCAGCATATGGCTTGCATGCCAGGGCAACACCTTATCGTCACTGATGGCGCGCATCAGCGCGCCTGTCAGAGCAATGCGCAGGGGCGCGGTGGTCTCAATGCTCAGGAAACTGCCTGCAAGCTCGATGGCTGCACAGCTGCTATCCTGCTCCAGCAGCGCGGCCCCTTCGGCCAAGGCCAGCGCGTCCGCAGCGCCGCCCCGTGACAGGCCCTGCGCCAGATAGCCGGGCCGCCCTGTGTCCTGAATGGTGACCCCCGGCCCTGCGCGCGTGATCAGAAGCTCTGCCATCAGCCCAGCCTTTCTGCCACAGCCCCGCCCGTGGGGTCATTGGCCCGGATATTTTCATATTCGGCCGTGCTGACAGACCGGAAAAGCACCTCGTCGCCCGGACGCAGCAGAAACGGGTTGTCTTTCTCGGGCTGAAACAGGCGCAGGGCTGTCTGGCCGACATGACGCCAGCCCGTGGGTGTGCTGACCGAGAACAGCACCAGCTGCCGGATCGCCACGGCCAGCGCCCCCACGGGCACGCGCGGGGTCAGCCCGGTCTGGCGCGGGATGTCCCATTGCCGGGGCAACTGGCCCAGATAGGGCTGCCCGGCGGCAAAGCCGATGGTCTGCACCCGCAAGGGCGCAGAACAGAGCATGGTGACGGCCGCGGCAGGTGACAACCCGGCAAGTGCTGCCGCTTCATCCAGTTGCGGGGCCAGATCCGTGCCGAAGATGGCCGGGACGTGCCAAAGCCTGCGCCCCTCTGGCAGGGCCGCCTCATACCAGTTGCGGCTTGCAAGCAGCCCGTCCAAAGCCGAGCGCGTTGTCGCGTGATCCGTGCAAGTGAGGTCGAGACGCAGATAGACCGAGGTCAGCGCAGTGGACAGTTCCACCAGCCCCGGCAGTTCCGCCGCGTCGACAGCGGCGCGAAAGGCCAGCGCCGCGCGATTGGCGGGTTCGGTCAGATCTGCGCCGAAACTGATCAGCAGCCCGTCCACGCCAAGCGGGTGAATAACCGCGCCTTCTGTCCGGGGCTTGTCACGCATGTCTGGCATCGCGGCGCATTCCAATCTTGCAGATCGTGCCCAACAATGATAAATTATCGACAAAATGTCAATATAGAAATGGAAGTCCCGCAGCCATGTCATCCACCCCGCCTGTCGGATCCGATATCGGACCTGTCGTCAGTTCCGCACATCTGGCCGCGACCGCATTGCCTGCGCTGTCTGAAGTCGAGTTTGCCCTGACGATGGCCAATCATGCCTTTCACCGCTGGATGGTCCGCTGCATGACTGCCGCCGGATTGCCGGGGCTGTCACCGCTCGAGATCCTGATCGTGCATCTGGTGACTCATCGCGACCGGCCCAAGACCCTGGCCGATATCTGTCTTGTGCTGAATATCGAGGACACGCATCTTGCCAATTATGCGATCAAGAAACTTGCATCGCATGATCTTGTCCGGACCGGGCGCGCGGGCAAGGAGAAAACAGTCGCCATTACCCCCGCTGGGGCTGCATTCTGCAAGCGCTACGCGAGCATCCGCGAGGCGCTGGTCGTGCAGGCCGTCGCCCGGATGGGGCATGATCCGGAAGAACTCAGCCGGCTGGCCGCTGTGCTGCGCAATCTCTCGGGCAGTTATGATCAGGCCGCCCGCGCTGCTGCTGCGCTCTGAGCATCCGCCTGTGATGTCGCGTCACGCATATGAACACCGGCGGGCAGGGCCAGCGCAAGACTGGGCGCGGCAATGGTTTTGCTCGCTGGGCAGACCACTCACGCGGCCAGGGCGAGCCCGGTGCCCCCGAGGGCCGCAAGGATCACGACGATCCAGGGCGGGGTTTTCCACAAGAGCAGAAGGATGAAACAGGTCAGTGCAAGGGCAAATTCGCGCAGATCGCCGATGGCGCTGGTAAAGACCGGGCTGTAGAGCGCCGCACCGAGTATCCCGACCACCGCTGCATTGGCCCCCTGCATCAGCGTTTGCGCGCGCGCCATGCTGCGAAACTGGTCCCAGAAGGGCAGCACACCTGCCAGCAGCAGAAACCCCGGCAGGAAGATGGCCATCAGCGCCAGACCTGCGCCGGTGATGCCCGTTGGAGCTGACCCCATCACGGCCCCCAGATAGGCCGCAAAGGTGAAAAGCGGCCCCGGCACGGCCTGCGCCGCGCCATATCCGGCGAGGAAGTCATCGGCCGTGACCTGGCCCGTTGCGACAAATTCGGCCTGCAGCAAGGGCAGAACGACATGGCCGCCGCCGAACACAAGCGCGCCGGCCCTGTAGAAACTGTCGATCAGGGCCAGAACCGGGCTCTGGCCAGCAAGCAGCGGCAGGAGCGCAAGCAAGCCGAAAAAGGCAATCAGTGCAGCACTGGCCATGCCGCGCGTCACTGGCATGACCACAGCGCCGCCTGTGGATGGTACGGTGCCGCGCAACAAGGCCAGCCCGGAAAGCGCGCCCAGCAGGATGGCAAAGATCATGCCGGATGCGCCGGGCAGAATGGCGAGGACGACCACAGCCCCGGCCGCGATGCTGGCGCGTAGCCTGTCAGGGCACAGGCTGCGCGCCATGCCCCAGAGCGCATGGGCGATGATGGCCACTGCAACGATCTTCAGCCCGTTCAGCGCCCCTGAAGCTGCAGGCCCCTGCAGGTTGGCTGCAGTCAGGGCAAAGCCCAGCAGCAGCAACGCCGAGGGCAGGGTGAAGGCCAGAAAGGCCGCCAGTGCCCCGGCCCATCCTGCGCGCATCATCCCCAGTGCGAAGCCCACCTGGCTGGAGGCCGGACCCGGCAGGAACTGACATAGCGCCACAAGATCGGCATAGGCGCTGTCACTCAGCCATTTGCGCCGTATCACCAGCTCGTCGCGGAAATAGCCCAGATGGGCGATCGGGCCGCCGAACGAGGTCAGACCGAGCTTCAGGAAAGCAACAAAGACTTCGCCCGGTGAGCCTGCCCCGGCTTGTGGCTGGCCAGGTGGTGGCTGGTTCGTCAAATGCATCCTCCCTGAATATGCTCTGCAGGCGCATCGGGTCCAATCGTCGCGTCTCACTGGTCCATTTCGTCGCGCGCGCGATCTGTGTCGGTGAAGTTTGACATGGCCGGACATGCGCGCAACCCGTATGGCCATTTTTTCGCACGATCCAATCAAGAAACAGACATTCGGGATCAGATGAACCATGCAGCCACCATTCTCGGCTGTATCCGGTGCAATGCCGAATTGCAGAAACTTTGTCGGGGGTCTCTGGCCGCATATGGCAATATCCGAAACCGGGTCGAACAGGGCGGGGTCGTCGAATATTGCACAGAGATGCAGAATCGCTGCAGCGATGGTTCCGGCGCGGGCGTTAACCTGAAAGCCATGAACAACCTCTGAAAATCCGCGAAACAAAGGGCATGTACAGATTATCCGGGGTTCTCCTGGCATCGGTTCCGGCAGTCTTTTCGCCCGACCCGAGTCAAGCTGGCGTCGAAAGCCATGGCCTTTTATTGACTGGCCAGTCAAATCGAAGGCTTGACGGCAGGATTGCTTTTGCCCTTATTTGTCGTGTCAACTTCATGTTACGAAATGCTGACCTTATGCGCGGAGAAACCGTGGCGCGTCGTGGCGGGCATCGTCAGACACCGAACGCGCCGCAACAGGGAGAAACACAACACGACCAACAAAGCTCATCAAACTGGTGTGACGCGCCGCAGGCTTTTGCAGGGGGCGACAGCGCTTGGGGCAGCGGGCCTGATCCTGCCAGCAAGCTATCGCCCGGCCCGCGCAGAACCGCAGAAGGGCGGGAATTTCCGCATCGGGCTGGGGCATGGCAACTCGACCGATGGTTATGATCCGGGTTTGTGGGATAACCTTTATGCGCAGGTATTTGCAGCCGCGCGTCACAACCAGCTGATCGAAGTGGATTCGGATGGCCAGCTGATCGGCGAGATCGCCGAAAGCTGGGATTCGGATGATGGCCAGACCTGGGTGTTCCGCATCCGGCAGGGTGTCACATTCCATTCCGGCAAGGATGTGACTGTTGACGATGTGATCGCCTCGCTCAACCATCACCGCGGCGACGATGCGACCTCTGCCATCAAGCAGTTCTTTGACCCGGTGACGGATATCCGTGCCGATGGCGACAATGTCGTCGTCACGCTGGACGCGCCCAATGGCGATTTCCCCTATCTGATGTCGGATTATCATCTGGCGATCATGCCCGGCGCGGATGGCAAGATCGATCCGACCTCGACCGATGGTTGCGGCCCCTATATCGTCGAAAGCTATGAGCCCGGCGTTCAGGCCACGCTGAACCGCAATCCCGATTACTGGAAATCGCATCGCGCGCATTTCGACCGGGTCGAGATTCTGGCGATCCTCGATTCTGCCGCCCGGCTGAATGCGCTGATGACCGGGCAGGTTGATCTGATCGACCAGATCGACCCTGCAACCATCGGGATGCTGGAAGCGCGCAATGTCGCCAATATCCTGTCGATCCCCGGCAATGCGCATTATGTCTTCCCGATGGACAGCCGCGCCGCGCCGTTTGATGACAATAATGTGCGGCTGGCGTTGAAATACGCGATTGACCGTCAGCAGATGGTCGATACGATTCTGGGCGGGCATGGGGCTGTGTCCAATGACAACCCGATCGGGCCGGCCAATCGCTATTTCTACGCCGATATGGAGCCCAAAGAGTTCGATCCGGACCGCGCGCGCTATTATCTGCGTCAGGCTGGGATGGAGAGCCTTTCAGTCGATCTGAATGTCGCCGATGCCGCTTTCGCCGGGGCCGTGGATGCTGGTGCGCTCTTTGCCGAGACGGCAGCGCAGGCGGGGATCAATATCAACCTCGTGCGCGAACCCAATGACGGCTACTGGGACAATGTCTGGATGCAGAAACCTTTCGTTGCCAGCTACTGGGGCGGACGCGCGGTCGAGGATCACATGTTCACCACCGGCTATGCGGCCGGAGCGGCCTGGAATGACAGTTTCTGGGAACATGAGCGTTTCAATGAGCTGCTGGTCAAGGCGCGTTCGGAAGTGAACGAGGATCTGCGCCGCGAAATGTATCACGAGATGCAGCGCATCGTATCCTTCGAGGGCTCGGTCATCATTCCGATGAACAACAATTATGTCATGGCCACTGCGCTGAATGTGGCGACGCCGGAACAGGTCTCGGCGAACTGGAATATTGACGGCTTCCGCGCAACTGAGCGCTGGTGGTTCGCCTGATAACCTTGCCCCGCTCCCTCGGCTGCGCGGGGGCGGGGACCACGTCTGATCCCGGACGCAAGAATGAAAAACAGGGGGGACAATGCATCTGGTCCTCATGATGATCCTGCAGCGCCTGGCGTTGGGGGTGCTCACACTCTTTGTCGTGTCGCTGGTGATTTTCGGCGCGACCGAATTGCTGCCGGGCGATCTGGCCTCGACCCTGCTCGGGCAATCGGCGACGCCGGAAACTGTGGCTGCGCTGCGCGCGCAGCTTGGGCTGGATCAGCCTGCGCCAGTGCGCTACTGGGCCTGGCTGACCGGCGTGTTGCAGGGCGATTTCGGGGTCTCGCTGGCCACGCGCCGCCCGATAGCCGATATGCTGGCCACGCGGTTGGGCAATACGGTTTTTCTGGCGCTCTATGCGGCGGCGATTGCCGTGCCGCTGTCGCTGATCCTGGGCGTTCTGGCCGCGCTGTGGCGCAATTCGCTGTTTGACCGTGTCGCCAATGCCGGCGCGCTCTCGGCGATTTCATTTCCCGAATTCTTCCTCGCCTATATCCTGATCTTCCTGCTGGCGCAGAGCGGCTATTTCCCGTCCATGACGCGGATTTCCCCGAATATGAGTCTGGGCGACAAGCTTTATGTCACCTTCCTGCCCGCCCTGACCCTGACGCTGGTGGTGACAGCGCATATGATGCGCATGACCCGCGCGGCGATCATCAATCTGATGGCGCAGCCCTATATCGAGATGGCGCGGCTGAAAGGCCTGTCGCCCTTGCGTATCGTGCTGCGCCACGCTCTGCCCAATGCGCTGGCCCCGATCATCAATGTGATCGCGATCAATCTTGCCTATCTGATCACCGGGGTCGTGGTGGTCGAGGTGGTGTTCGTCTATCCCGGTCTTGGCCAGTTGATGGTCGACAGCGTGTCCAAGCGTGATATTGCCGTGGTGCAGGCCATCGCGCTGATCTTTGCCTCGGCCTATGTGCTGCTCAATCTGACGGCTGATGTGCTCTCGACGCTCACCAATCCGCGCCTGATGCGGAGGAAATGATGGGGGTCGTGGTTTTCCTGATCGCTTTCGTGGCCGTCAGCATCCCGCTGTCATGGGCGTTCCGGGCGGCGCTTGCGCGCCTTCTGCCGCGTGACATGGCCTATGCGGCGGGGACCATGCCGCTGACAGCGGCTTTCGGGCTGATGGTGGTCGGGCTTTATGTCTTCGTCGCGCTGTTCGCGCCGCTGCTGGCCCCGTTTCCCGAACGCGCTGTGGTCGGCTCGCAATTCCAGCCCTGGGACAGCACGCATTGGCTGGGCACCGACCGGCTGGGCCGCGATATGCTGTCGCGGCTGATCTATGGCGCGCGCAATACCGTGGGCATCGCTTTTGCGACCACGGCGCTGGCCTTTCTGGTCGGCTCGCTCTTGGGCATCTGGGCGGCCCTGCGCGGTGGCTGGCTGGATCAGGGCCTGTCGCGCTTTGTCGATGCGCTGATGGCCATCCCCTCGCTGATCTTCTCGCTGCTGCTGCTGACGATCTTCGGCACCTCGGTTCTGACGCTGATCCTGGTCATCGCCGCTGTCGATGCGACCCGCGTCTACCGCATAGCGCGTTCCGTTGCGCAGGGTGTCGTGGTGATGGATTATGTCGAAGCGGCCCGCCTGCGCGGCGAGGGCACATGGTATCTGATCCGGCGTGAAATCCTGCCCAATGCGCTGGCGCCTCTGGTCGCGGAATTCGGACTGCGCTTCTGTTTCGTGTTCCTGACGATCTCTTCGCTGTCCTTCCTTGGCCTTGGCATTCAGCCGCCGACCGCCGATTGGGGCTCGATGGTGCGCGACAATGCCACGCTGATCACCTTCGGCGATGTCACCCCGCTGCTGCCCGCTGGCGCGATTGCGCTTCTGACAGTGGCGGTGAATTTCATCGTTGACTGGCAGCTATACCGGGCCTCTGGCCTGAAGGAGCGGATATGACACGCGGCGCGCCATTGCTGACCATCCGGGATCTGACGGTCGAGGGCCATGCGGGCGAGGATTGGCAGCCGATCATCGAGAACATGAACCTGACTCTGCACCGGGGCGAGGTTCTGGGGCTGATCGGCGAATCCGGGGCCGGGAAATCCACGCTGGGGCTGGCCGCGATGGGCTTTGCGCGGGATGGCTGCCGGATTTCCGGGGGCGAGATCCTGTTTGACGGGATCGATCTGCGCAAGGCGTCCGAGCGCGTGAAGCGGGGGCTGCGCGGGCAGCGCATCGCCTATGTCGCGCAATCGGCTGCGGCCAGTTTCAACCCGGCGCATAAGCTGATCGATCAATATGGCGAAGTGCCGGTGCTCAAGGGCCAGCCGCGCCGCAAGGTCGCCGCCGAGGCCGTCGCGCTCTATCGCAAGATGCAGCTTCCTGCGCCTGAAGAGATCGGGTTTCGCTACCCGCATCAGGTCTCGGGCGGGCAGTTGCAGCGCGCCATGACCGCGATGGCGATGGCCTGCCGCCCGGATCTGATCATTTTTGACGAGCCGACGACAGCGCTCGATGTCACCACGCAGATCGAGGTTCTGTCCGCGATCCGCGACATTGTGCGCGATCATGACACAGCCGCGATCTATATCACCCATGATCTGGCCGTGGTGGCGCAGATGGCGGACCGGATCAAGATCCTGCTGCGCGGGCGCGAGGTCGAGGAGGCCGACACCCGCACCATGCTGGCCAGCCCGAAAGAGGATTATACCCGCAGCCTCTGGGCCGTGCGCAGTTTCCAGCGCGAGGTCCAGCCGCCTGCGACCGGCCAGCCACTGGTGTCGGTGCAGGGCGTGACCGCAGGCTATGGCAAGGTCGATATCCTGCATGATATCAGCTTCGACATTCATGCAGGCCGGACCGTGGCCGTGGTCGGCGAAAGCGGGTCGGGCAAGTCTACAGCGGCGCGGGTGATCACCGGGCTTTTGCCGCCGCGCGCAGGTCAGGTGCTGTTCGAGGGCGTGCCGCTGCCCCCTGATTACCGCAGCCGCAGCCGCGCGCAGTTGCGCCAGTGCCAGATGATCTATCAGATGGCCGACACCGCGCTGAACCCCAAACTGCGGCTGCGGGAACTGATCGGGCGTCCCGCGCAGATGTATCTCGGCCTGAGCGGGCGCGCGCTGGATTCGCGCGTCCGCGAATTGCTGGACCTGATCGAGCTGGAGCCGGATAAATTCATCGACCGGCTGCCGGGCGAGCTGTCCGGCGGACAGAAACAACGCATCGGCATTGCCCGCGCATTGGCGGCCGAACCAAGGCTGATCATCTGCGATGAAGTCACCAGCGCGCTGGATCAGATCGTGCAGGAGGGCATCCTGAAACTGCTCGACAAGCTGCAGCGCGAGTTCAGGCTGGCCTATATGTTCATCACCCATGATCTGGCGACCGTGCGCGCGATTGCCGATGAGGTGGTGATCATGCAGCAGGGTCGGATCGTCGAGCAAGGCCCCAAAGCCGATATTTTTTCGCCGCCGCATGAGCCCTATTCGGAATTGTTGCTGTCCTCTGTGCCGGAAATGGATCCCGACTGGCTGAACCGGCTTCTGAAAACCCGCAGCCTGCCGGGCCTGTGACCCCGCATGCGATCCAGGGGGACAGGATGATCCGCAATCCCTTTCGCAGACCTAGTGCGCGGCCAGTGATCTATGGTCACCGCGGCGCGCGCGGGGTTCTGCCCGAGAACACGATGGAAGGCTTTCACTGGCTGCGCGCGCAGGGGTTCAAGGCCGTCGAGATTGATGTTCAGCTGAGCGCCGACGGGGTTCCGGTGATCCTGCATGATCCACTGCTGCCGCCGCAGCTGGCGCGGGACAGCCAGGGCAACTGGCTGGCAGAACCGGGCCCGAACGTGACCACGCTGACCGCTGCAGAGCTGCAGGCATATGATTTGGGGCGTCTCAACCCGGAACATCCCTATTCTGCACGCTTCCCCGAACAACGCGCGGTGGATGCTGCGCGGGTGCCTTCGCTGGCCGGGTTTCTGGACTGGGCATCGGCAGACCCGGCGATGATCCTGAATATCGAAATCAAGTCCTTCGCCGATCATCCCGAGCTTGGAACACCCCCCGCGCGCATGGTCGCAGCCCTGTTGCAGGTCATGACGCGACATGGTGGCGCAAATCCCGTGGTGGTGTCTTCCTTTGACTGGAATATGTTGCACGAATTGCGCCGCATGGCGCCGGAGATGGCGCTTGGGTATCTCAGTCTTGCGCGCTCTGGCCCGGATTGCACGATTTATCAGGGCTCGCCCTGGATGGCGGGGCAGAGCCTTGCGGAATATCAGTTCTGTCTGCCGCGCCTTATCGCCGCGCAAGGAGCGCAGTGCTGGTGCCCGCATTACCTCGACCTGACAGCGGAGGATCTGGCGCAGGCGCAGGCACTGGGGCTTGCGGTCAATGTCTGGACAGTCAATGACCCGACCGCGATTGACAGGATGGTCGGTCTGGGCGTGGACGGGATCATCACGGATTACCCCTTGCGCGCGCTGCATCGGTCTTGACCTGCCCACGCCGCGCACCAACTCGCTACGCATGTTCATCCTCAGCCCCGACACGGTTCTGAACACCGAGCCCCTGCGCATCCGCTGGGTGCCGCGTCGCTATCTCGGGCGCACCACGCTCTGGCCCAGGGGGGGTGGATGGGCGTTGCTCGCGCGTATGATCTTCGAGACCGAGGTGCTGCGCTATGCGCTGGTGCTGACGCCCTTTGTCATTGCGGCCTTCGTCTGGCCCGACAAGGCGATCATCATCGCGCAGGCCCCGGTTCTGATGCTGGTGGCCATCTATCTTTTCGAGGCCAGGCTCATGCGCGTGCCGCATGACAAGCGTGCGGAACTTGTTTCTGCCGATGAGGCCGAGGCCGGTCTGGACCTGTTGCGCCAGCGCGCCCGCAAGATACTGAGCCGGGTCGCGGCGGGCCGCAATCTCGGCTCCGGGCGCTTGCATCTGGTGATCGAACAATCCGAATTGCTGCGCGTGGCCCCGTTCACGCTGGTTTCGGTTCAGTCCGATGACGGACCGGAACTTTTGGCGCTGGACGCGGCCGAGCGGGACATGATCGCGCAGACCTTGTTCGAGGCCCCGCTGACCGAACGCGCGCTGCAGCGGATTTCGCTTGCCAGAAAGATCGAGCTGCATGACCTGACCTTTGACCCTGCCACAGTTTCCGCCCATGCGCGCATGGCGGCCTTGATGGCGAAGCGCGGGCAGTCCTGAGCGAAGCTCTGTGCGGTGCAGTTGCGCCGGGGTCCGCTCCGAGCGCGATTTGATGGCGCAAGCCCGCTCAGTGCATTGCCTTTCGCAGGGCGGATATTGATACTGCAGCTGCGCGCAGTCGGCTGTAACAGCTCGGCACCGCGCCTTGGGGAAAGGAGAACAGGCATGGATCAGATCGCGGGGTTTTCCTTCCGGACCGCAGGCGAGATCATTTTCGGGCGCGGTCGTGCCATGGATCCGCTCGCCGGGCTCGCCCTGTCTGATACACGGGTTCTGTTGGTGCGCGGCGCAAACCCTGCGCGCAGTGCCCCGATGCGGGCCGGGCTTGTCGCGCAAGGCTGTCTGCTGGAGGAGTTCGTCGCAGATCGCGAGCCCGATCTGGACCTGATCGACAAAGGCATAAAGGAGGCCCGCGCCTTTGGCGCCGAGTATGTGGTCGCGCTTGGCGGTGGGTCAGTGATCGACACTGCGAAGGCCATCGCGGCGCTTGTTCCGGCTGAGCGGCCCATGCTCGATCATCTGGAAGTGGTCGGAAAGGGATTGCCGCTCGAAATCCCGCCGCTGCCCTGTGTCGCGCTGCCCACGACAGCGGGCACCGGGGCGGAAGTCACCCGCAATGCCGTGATTGCCGTGCCCGAGCACAGACGCAAAGTGTCGCTGCGCGATCCGAAAATGCTGCCGCGTCTGGCCGTGATCGACCCGGCGCTGACTGACGGGACGCCGCGCGACGTGACGCTGGCCTCCGGGCTGGATGCGATCACGCAGGTGATCGAGCCCTATATCTGCGCGCGCAGCAATCCGATGACGGATGCGCTCTGCCGTGTTGCGATCCCGCAGGGGCTGCGGGCGCTGCACTGTCTGATCACAGGGGCTGAAACCCCCGAGGCCCGCGACGCCCTGTGCTGGACCAGCCTGTGCGGCGGGATGGCGCTGGCCAATGCCGGGCTGGGCGTGATCCATGGGCTGGCCGGTCCGCTTGGCGGCGTATCCGGCGCTGCACATGGCGCGATATGCGGCGCATTGCTGCCGCATGGGCTGGCGATGAATGCAGGCCGGATCAGCGATCCTGCACGCCTGCAGCGGTTCGATGAAATCCGGGGCTGGATCGCCGGGGTGCTGGATTGCGCGCCGCAGGACGCCTTTGCCGCGCTTGCGCACTGGCAGACCGCAGCGGGATTGCCTGGCCTTGCAGCGCAGGGCGTGCAATATGCAGATCTGCGCCCGGTGGCCGAGGCGGCTGCAGTTTCATCATCGATGAAGGCCAATCCGGTTGCGCTTGGCCCGGATGACCTGTGTCAGGTCATGGAAGCCGCTTTCTGATCCACCGCGCGCCCGGTCTTTACGAACAGATCAGGCGGCGGTCTGCGTGAAATAGGCCGCATAGGTCTTGCGCAATTCGGCTTTCTGGACCTTGCCCATCGTGTTGCGTGGCAGTTCGGGCAAGCGGATGAATGCCTTTGGCTGCTTGAAGCGGGCAAGCTTCGCGGCCAGTTCTGCCATGATCTGTCCCTCATCCGGCCCGTCCCCCTGCACGGCCAGCACGGCAACCACAGCTTCGCCAAGATCCGGGTGCGGCAGCCCGATCACCGCGCTTTCGCGCAGGCCGGGCATTTCGTCGAGCAGCAACTCGACCTCTTTGGGATAGACATTATACCCGCCCGAAATGATCAGATCCTTGGCGCGGCCGACAATGGTGACATAACCCTGAGCGTCGATCACCCCCAGATCGCCGGTCATGAAATACCCGTCGGCGCGGAATTCCTCGGCGGTTTTCTCGGGCATCTGCCAATACCCCTGAAAGACATTCGGCCCCTTCACTTCGATCATGCCGGTCTGTCCCTGCGGCAGTTCCCTGCCTGAATCAGCATCGGTGATGCGCAGGCTGACACCGGGCAGCGGAAAACCCACTGTGCCGGGGCGGCGCGCGCCGTCATAAGGGTTCGAGGTCAGCATATTGGTCTCTGTCATCCCGTAGCGTTCGAGAATGTCATGCCCTGTGCGCGCGGACCATTGCTGATGGGTTTCGGCCAGGAGCGGGGCCGAGCCGGAGATGAACAGCCGCATGTGACCGACCGTGTCGCGGCTCAGCCGGGGGTCTTCCAGCAGCCTTGTGTAGAAGGTCGGCACGCCCATCATCGCCGTGGCGCGGCCCATAGCCTCGAAAACCTGATCAATGTCGAATTTCGGCATGAAAACCATCTGCGCGCCTGCGCGCAGGATTACATTGGTGGCGACAAACAGGCCATGCGTGTGAAAGATCGGCAGCGCATGCAGCAGCACGTCCTTTTCGGTGAAGCGCCACAGATCAACCAGTGTTTCGGCATTTGACAGCAGATTGCGCTGGCTGAGCATCGCGCCCTTGGAGCGCCCGGTCGTGCCAGAGGTATAAAGCAGTGCTGCCAGGTCCGTGTCAGCCCGCGCGGCAGGATCGATCCGGTGGGGCTGGTTTGCGGCCAGCGCGTCGAAACTTCCGCCCGCGCCAAGGCTTTCAAGCCGGATGCCGTGACGCCCAGCCAGAGGGGCCAGCGCCGTGCCGCGCTCAGGATCGACCAGCAACAGCCGCGCGCAGCAATCGGTCACGAAATATTCCAGTTCATCGGGCGTATAGGCCGTGTTGAGCGGCAGGAACACGATGCCGGTGGCCATTGCCGCGCCGTAAAGTGCCAGCATCCGGGGTGATTTGCTGGCCTGCACGGCCACCCGATCGCCCGGTTCCAGCCCGCAGGCCCGCAGCGCATGACCATAGCGCGCGAGCTGGTCATGAAATTCGCCAGCCGTGATCTGCGTGCCATCGGCCAGCGTCAGAAACGGTCGCGGCTGACCGGCCAGCGGCGCGAAAAGCGTGTCATGAATCGGGTTGGTCATGGAATTGGTCCTCCTGCCTGCCATCGCCTGCCGACAGCGCCTAGTCCTGCCCGCCCCGCGCGAGCTGGCGCATGGCCCTGTTCGTGGCAACCTTGCCCTGTGCGGCGTAATTTTCGTGATTGGTCTCGACCTGATCAAGGTCATAGAGATAATTCACCATCGCCCCGCAGGATTGTTTCAGCCCGCGCTCCGAGAGATCGGCCCTTGCGTGAATCTCATGGACAAGCGCGCCATTGTCGAGATGGAAGCGCGCCACCGGATCGCGCGGGCGCGCGCGGCTGTCCTTGATGTCGAGCAGGTAATGCGCGGCCAGACGGCGCAGGCGCTGCTGCGCCGCATCATCGGGCGTGTCCGGGGCGTCGAGCAGCATCTGCGCGCTGTCATCCCCGCTTTCGGCGCGTTCGCGCAGCCAGCCCGACAGGCCCGGTATCGGCGACAGGGTCACGAACTGGCGCAGATGCGGCAATTCCTGCTGCAAAAGCGCCACCACCTGCTTGATCAGCGAATTGCCGAAGCTGATCCCCTGCAGCCCTTTCTGGCAATTCGAGATCGAGTAGAAGGTCGCTGTATCGGCCTGCGCCGGATCAAGCGGCACGCGCGCATCCGCCAGCAACCCCTGAACCGAGCCGGGGACGCCCTTGACCAGCGCCACTTCGACAAAGATCAGCGGCTCATCGGGCATGGCCGGATGAAAGAAGGCAAAACAGCGCCGGTCCTTCGGGTCGACCCTTGCGCGCAGGGCCTCCCAGTCGCCGATGGCATGGACCGCTTCATATTCGATGATCTTTTCGAGCAGGCTGGCCGGGCTTTCCCAGGTGATCTGACGCAGCACAAGAAAGCCCCGGTTGAACCAGGACTGGAACAGATGCGCGAAATCGAGATCAGCCCGCGCCAGCTCGGGCATGTCGCGAAGGAGTGCGCGCAGATCGCGGCGCATCCGCACCAGCTCGACCGTGGCACCAGGGGCATGGTTCAGGCGGCGCAGCAATTCCTGCCGGCGCGGTTCGGCGGCCTGCAAAAGCATCCGTAGCTGCTGCGCGTCGCGGTTGTCGGCGTAAGTGAGGGCCGCTTGGATCACCGCCTCGGGGTGCAGGTCGTAATCCTGCGCCAGATGCCGGAAGAAGTCGCGCTTTGCCGCATCATCCATGCGGGCATAGGCCCCGAGGATTTCGCGCGCAAGCCGCATGCTCGACACTTCCCCTGCGCCTGCCATCAGGGTCGCGCACATGTCCGCGACGGGTTTGCCGGAACTGCCCCGCAACGGGGCGAAACGGCGTTCGACAAGCTGCCCCAGCAGATCGCCCAGATATCCTGTCCGGTTCATCGCACAAGCCCTTTCATGACATGGGTCGCACCCACCCGCGCTGGCAGGATGCGGCAAGTGCTGACAGGATGCAAAGCATCAGGGCGGTTCAGGATGCAGATCTGACGGGCGCGACGATGCGATTGCGCGCTGAAAGGCTTGGATGGCATCTGCCCTCAGCCCTGAATGACCCTCTGGCGCTGCACGCCCAACCCTTCGACGCCAAGCTCCATCCGGTCCCCGGGTTTCAGATAGACTGGCGCAGGTTTCTGCCCCATGCCGACACCGGGCGGTGTGCCGGTCGAAATGATATCGCCCGGATGCAGGCTCATGAATTGCGACAGATAGGCCACCAGATGCGCGACCGGATAGACCATGGTCGATGTGCTGCCCGCCTGCATCCGCGTGCCGTTCACATCCAGATAGAGCGACAGGGCCTGCGGGTCGGGTATTTCGTCGCGCGTGACCAGCCAGGGGCCGACCGGGCCGAATGTGTCATGCGATTTGCCCTTGGTCCATTGTCCGGCGCGCTTGTTCTGGAAATCGCGTTCGGAAATGTCATTGATCACGCAATATCCGGCGACATGGGACAGGGCATCGGCCTCGGAGACGTATTTTGCGAAAGTGCCGATGACGACGCCCAGCTCCACCTCCCAATCGGTGGCCACGGAGCCGCGCGGGATTTCGATATCGTCATCAGGCCCGCAGATGGCGCTGGTGGCCTTGGCAAAGATCACCGGCTCGGGCGGCACATCCATGCCGCTTTCGGCAGCATGATCGGAATAGTTCAGCCCGATGCAGATGAATTTACCAACCCCGCCGATGCAGGGCCCGATCCGCGCCGGGGCCAGTTCCGGCAGGCTGTCAGGGTCAAGCGCGGCCAGCCGCGACAGGCTTTCATCGCCCAGCACATCGCCGGTGATATCCGCGACATGGGCAGAGAGATCGCGCAACCTGCCCTCAGTATCCAGCATTGCAGGCTTTTCGGTGCCCTTTGCGCCATAGCGGAGCAGTTTCATCGCGGCCTCCTTGAATCGGAATTATTCTACCCGGCAATGGTTATCACAAGCTGTTGCCGCATGACACAGGCCGTTCAGCGAAACCTGTCCGGCCCGCGTGAGCTGATGATCACAGCATCCGCACAGGCTGTCCGTTCTGAAAGGCGCGGACCGCTTCGGCCATCTGCGCATAGAACAGCCGTAGTGTTGCCTCTGTCGTGTAGCCCAGATGCGGGGTCAGCAGCAGCTTGCCGCTGTCCAGAAGCTCTGCATCCCGCAAAGGATGGGCCGCAGGCAGGGGCTCGATATCGAAGACATCCAGCCCCGCCGCTGTCGGTGCGCCCTTGCGCAGCCCGTCGAGCAGCGCGCTCTGGTCAACAATCGCAGCCCGCGAGGTGTTCACGAAAACCGCACCGGGTTCCATCGCGGCGAAATGCTCGGCGCGGATCAGATTTCGCGTGCGCTCTGACAGGACCAGATGCACCGACACGACATCGCAGGTGGCGCACAGCTCTGCAAGGCCGGGCATCAAGCGGGCATTGCAGGCCTGCGCGCGGGCCTCGGTCAGGTTCTGCGACCAGGCGCAGACCTCCATCCCCAATGCGTTTGCCAGCGTCGCGACCTGCGCCCCGATCTTGCCAAGCCCCACCAGACCCAGCCGCAACCCGGCCAGATCGCGCCCCAGCGCGCCCTGCCACCCGCCCGCGCGCAGGCGTGCCGCATTCGGCAGAAGCTGCCGGTTCAGCGCCAGCATCAGCAGAAGGGTCAGTTCCGAAGTGGTGGTCTTGCGCGATTCGGTGCCGCAGACCGTGATGCCTGCGGCTTTCGCGGCCTCCAGAGCGATGCTGCCATTGCGCGGGCCAGACGTGACGATCAGGCGCAGCCGGGGCAGGGCGGCGATCAATTCCGCAGGAATCGGCGTGCGTTCGCGCATGATGCAGAGCGCGTCAAACGGCAACAGGCGCTGCACCAGATCCGGCCCGGCGGGCAGGGTGTCGCGAAAGACAGTCACCTCGCCCAGCCCGTCCCAGTCGCCATAGGTCAGCGCAACATCCGCATAATCATCCAGAATAGCAATCTTCACTTGGATTTCCCCCAGATCAGCCGCGCCGCGATGGGCGCACCGGTAATGACGATGACCAGCCGCACAAGATGGTGCACCACAATGAAGCCCAGATCCGCCCCGGCAACAATCGCCAGCACGGTCATTTCCGCCTGACCGCCAGGGGCAAAGGACAGGAAGGCTTCGAGCATCGGGGCACCGCCGATCTGCAGGGCCAGCAGGGTGAAAACCCCGGCCAGCGCGGCCAGGATCACGGCAAAAGCCGCACCGGCAGCCACATCATGCCGCAGCTCGCCCATTGTGACGCCGCGAAACTGCATCCCGATTCCCATGCCGATGAAGAATTGCGCGGCCATGATCGCCTCGGCGGGCGGGCGGTGATGCAGGATATCGCCAAGTGACAGGATCGCGGCCAGAATCATCGGCCCGAGGATGGCCGCGCCGAAAAGCCCGATACGCTCGCCGCCTTTCCAGCCGATCAGCGCGATCACGACCATGATGCCCATCTCGGAGAGCGGCACTTCGCGGGCGGGCGCGCCGATGGGCTGGTCAAGGCTCACGCCGAACGGCCCGGCCAGCAGGATCGGCACCAGCGTCACGATCACCAGAACGCGGGTGGCATGGATCAGCGACAGCGCGCGCGGGTTGCCCCCGGCTTCCTGTCCGAACAGCACCATATCCTGAAACCCGCCCGGCATGGCCGCGTAATAGCTTGTCACCCGGTCAAAGCCGCAGATGCGCTGAAAAAACGGCACGCCGATCAGCCCGATCAGAGCGATATAGACCGGGATCATGGCCAGAGTGACCGCCATCAGCGGCACCTGCCCCAGAATCGCCGGGGTGATCGAGGCCCCGACCGCCACGCCCAGCACCGTGCGCGCGGCAACCGAAACCTGCCCTGCGCCCTGCATCTTCACCCCCGCCAGCGCCGCGCCAAGACAGGCAAACATCGGCCCGAACAGGAAAGGCAGTGGCAGATGAAGCGCGTGAAACACTGCGACCCCCAGAAGGGCAATGGCAAAGGTCAGCAGGCGGGTCCGGGTCAGCATGACAAATCTCTCGTTGGACAGGACTTGAATACCGATGTATCCAAGTGTATGCAATACTAATCAGCCTCCCGCAACCAACAAGGTCGATATGCGCAATCTTTCCGAGTCAGCCTCCGACTTGCCTCAGGGCCAAAGCGCCTATGACCGATTGCTGGATGATATCCGCCTTGGCGCGCTTCCTCCCGGTGCGCGACTGCGGGAGGTTGAACTTGCCGCACGGCTGGGTATTTCCCGCACGCCCGTCCGCGAGGCAATCCGGCGGCTGGAGGCTGACGGGCTGGTCGAGCATCTGCCGCGTCAGGGGGCCAGCCTGCGGCGACTGGGCTATGCCGAGGTGATGGAGCTATACGAGATGCGCGCGGTGCTGGAAGGAACGGCGGCACGGCTTGCCGCGCGCGCGGCCTCGGATCTGGAGCTGCGCGAACTGGCTGAAATCAATGCCGAGATGACCGCCAGCGCGGACCCTGCCGATATCGCGCGGCTGAACCGTCAGTTTCATGCAGGTCTGATCAACGCGGCCAAGAATCGCTACCTCAAGCGCGCCATTGGCGCGATGGCCCGCACGCTGCTGATCCTCGGCCCGTCCACGCTTTACGACCCCGCGCGCAGCAAGAGCGCGGCTGTGGAACATGAGGGGCTGCTTCAGGCATTGAATGCGCGCGATGCCGCGACGGCGGAAGCGAGGATGCGCGCCCATATCGAAGCCGCGCACCGTATCCGCCTGCGCCAGTTGCGCGACGCGGGGCTGATGGAACTTGACGACCATGACGGAGGCAATGATGTCGCAATATGATATCGTGGTGATTGGTGGTGGCAATGCCGCGCTCTGCGCCGCGATCGAAGCCGCCGAGACCGGCGCATCCGTGATCATTCTGGAAGCTGCGCCCGAGCATATGCGCGGCGGCAATTCGCGCCACACGCGCAATTTCCGCTGTATGCATCAGGG
>SKRP01000279.1 GCA_007118445.1 Natronohydrobacter sp. | reverse complement strand
CGGGTTCAGCCACAACAGCGCCACAGCGCGCGCCAGCAACAGCGTGGTCGCGATCCCCGACAGGGTCAGCGCGAGCGTGAGCCAGGGCAGCCAGATCTCGGACCCGAGCGCGAGGGCGGATTTCAGCGCCTCCTTGCCCAGCGCGCCCGATGAGAGCGGCACGCCCGCCAGCACCAGCGCAGGTCCCAGCAGCGCCAGCGTCAGCACCAGCCGCGCGATGCGCCCCTCTTGCGCGGCCCATGCGCCCACACCCAGAAACAGCGCGCCCTTGGCCAGCGCGTGATGCGCGGCCAGAAACACCAGCACAGGCAGCAGTGCAGGCCAGGCGTCGGGCACCATCAGCCCGGCGCCCAGCCCCAGCGCGATGATGCCCATCTGGCTGACGCTCGAAAACCCCAGCACAGGCTTGGCACTGGTCTGCTGCACGCCCAACAGAAGGGCTGCAAAGATCGTCACCATGCCCGCAGCCATGACGACCGTGCCGTGATCGCTGTAGCTTGCCAGCCCCAGTGGCACGGCCGAGATGATCCCGAACAGCCCTGCCTTGATCATCGCGCCCGACAGCACCGCGCTTGCAGGCACCGGAGCCGCACCATGCGCAGGCGGCAGCCAGAAATGCAGCGGCATGACGCCCAGCTTGATCCCGAACCCGACCAGCAGCAGCGCCACGGCCAGCCCTGACAGCTCTGCCGCGCGCATATCGGCCAGCAGGATCGAGCCCGATTGCGTGGCCGCCAGCACCAGCCCGGAAAACAGGATCAGCTCGCCGATGACCACGAAGCCGATATAAAGCCGCGCTGCCGCCTTGGCCCCGGCGTCGCGGCTATGAATCACCAGCCCGTAAGAGGCAAAACTCATCAGCGCGAAAGCCCCGTAGAACGCCATCGCGTCCTTGGACAGGATCAGCCCCAGATTGCCGCTCATGGCCATCAGGAACATGACCCCGAAGCCTGTTGCGCGCGGGTCCGCCTGCATCCAGTGACGCGCAGCACTGCCTGCCGCGATCCACAGGACCGCCGTGAAGATCAGAAACAGCCGCGAGACCGGGTCCAGCCCCATCGACAGGCCCAGCACGAACCAGTTGCCCTGCACCAGTTGCGGCTGCGTGACCAACAGGCCCAGCATCAGCGCAGGCAGGGCAGCCAGCGGCATCATCCGCCACAGGATCGCGCGCGCGGCCTCGAAGAGCAGCGCAAAGGCCATGGCCAGCGGCCAGCCGACCGCGAAGAGATAGACACTCAGCGACATGGGCTTACTCCTGATACTCGATGGCCACGACAAAGCGCGTCCATTCCAGCGGGCTGAAGGGTGCATTGGCAAACCCGCCTACGGCCAGCACCATCAGCGCCGTGGTGATCGGGGGCGCGGCCAGCATCCAGCCGATCTGCCTGTAGGATGTGCCGGATGCAGTGTCAGCCCTGTCGCGGAACCAGGCGCGGTGCAGCATGGGCAGGAAATAGATCGCATTGAGCAGGCTCGAGCCCAGCAAGAGCGCAATCACCCAGCCTGCGCCCGCATCCAGCCCGCCCTGCGCCAGATACCATTTGCTGACAAACCCCGCGAGCGGCGGCAGCCCGATCATCGCCAGTGCGGCGGCGGAAAAGGCCAGCATCGTGCCCGGCATCTCGCGGCCCACCCCGTCCATCTGGCTGACTTTCTTCACGCCCAGCCCTTCGGCCAGATTGCCTGCGGCCATGAACATGGTGATCTTCATCAGCCCCTGATGGATCAGATGCGCCAGCGCGCCCACTGCAGCAATCGGACTGGCCAGCGCCACGCCCAGCGTGATGTAGCTGACCTGAGACACGGTCGAATAGGCCAGCCGTTTCTTGATATCGTCCTGCGTGATCGCTTTCAGCGAGCCATAGATGATCGTGATCCCGGCAAGTGCGGCCAGCGGTGCGGTCATGCCAAGAGCCTGCGCCGTCTCGATCCCGAAGACCTCATAAACCACGCGCATGATCCCGAAGGCACCGGCCTTGACCACGGCAACGGCGTGCAGCAGCGCCGAGACCGGCGCAGGCGCGACCATGGCGATGGGCAGCCAGGCATGGAACGGAAACAGCGCAGCCTTCACGCCCAGCGCGCCGACCAGCACCACGAACAGGATCTGCGCGGCCAGCCGGTGCTCGGTGACCACATCCTCCAGCACGCCGCCGGGGGTGAAATCGGTGGTCCCGGCCAGCACCCACAGGCCCAGCGTGCCGATCAGCAGCACCAGCCCGCCTGCCAGCGTGTAGATCAGGTAGATCCGGCCTGCGCGCAGCGCCTCGGCGGTGCCGCGATGGATGACCAGCGGATAGGTCGCGAGCGTGAGCAACTCGTAAAAGATCAGGAAGGTGAACAGATTGCCTGCCATGGCAATGCCCACAGTCGCGGCCACGCACAGGCTGAAGAACCCGAAGAAACGCGCGCGATGCGGCCCGTGTTCCAGATAGCCGATGGAATAGATCGTGGTGATCAGCCACAGCACCGCCGAGAGCGAGATGAACAGCATCGCCAGCGGATCGGCCTGCAGCTTGAATTCCAGCCCCGGAAGCATGGTGAAGCGCAGATCATACACCACGCCCTGCCCGACCTTCCAGCCCAGCCAGGCGACCAGCGCCAGTTTCAGCATGGCCATGCCCAGATTGATCGCCGTGCGCAGCCGCGCCGCTGATTCGGGCAACGCAAACAGCACCGGCGAGGCCAGCAGCGAGGTCATCAGGATAAAGAGCGGCAGCAGTGGAACATCACTCATGGCATGGCTCCGAAAGGATAGCCCAACTCGATGAAGGACAGGATCGGCGCGGCCATCAGCCCGAGGCTGATCGCAGCCAGCGCCAGGGTCAGCGGGGCCAGATCGGCAAGCGCCCAGCCCTTGTGCTCTGCCAGCGCCCCTTGCATCCGGTCAAAGCGCAGGAAGCCTGCAAAGACCCGGCTGAAATAGGCCACGGAAAGAAGCGTGCCGACCATTGTCGCGACAACCCAATGCCAGTAGCCGGCCTGCAGCGCGCCCTCCATCAGCGACCATTTGCCGATGAAGCCCAGGCTCGGCGGCAGTCCGATCAGGCTGATCGCGGCCAGCGCGAAGGTGAATTGCGCCAGCGTCGGGCGGATCGCCGAGCGGTCCAGATCGCGGATGATGTCATGGCCGACCTCGTCCTTGATCCGCCCTGCGGCGAGAAACATCGCGGATTTGGCGATCCCATGCGCAAGGATCAAGAGCGCCGCCGCTTTCCAGCTTTCCACCAGCCCGACCTGCCCTGCGCGCGCAAACGCGATGAAGATCAGCCCGATCTGCGCGACAGTGGACCAGGCGACCAGCAGTTTCAGCCGCTCGGCCCGCAGCGCCTGCACGCTGCCCCAGAGCAGCGCCCCCGCCCCCAGCGCGCCCAGCAGCGTGACCAGTATCTCATCGGGCAGCGGCATGTAGGTGCTCAGCCGCAGGAAAATATAGAGCGCGGCCTTGACCACCAGCCCCGACAGCAGCGCCGAGGCCGGTGCCGTGGCATTGGCATGCGCCGCAGGCAGCCAGAAATGCAGCGGAAAGAGCGCGGTTTTCAACAGCAACCCCACCACCATCAGCGCCAGCGCCGCGGACAGCGCCGCCGAGGGCGTGGCCGCGATCAGGCCCGCGAAATCCAGCCGGCCCAGCTGCAGATAGACAAAGCCGACCCCCATCAGGAACAAGAGCGCGCCGAGGATCGAGGCATACATGTATTCCAGCCCCGCGCGCACGGCTTCTCTGGTGCCCGACAGCACTGTCAGCCCGACCGCGGCCAGCGCGATGACCTCGATCATCACATAGAGGTTGAAGATATCGGTGCCCAGATAGACGCCGTTCAGCCCGGTCAGCAAAAGCAGCCAGAGCGGCCAGAAATACTGCCGCTGGCGGGCATCGCGCAGCGCATCAAGCGCCGAGAACGACACCAGCAGCCCCACTGCCCCGGTCAGCGCGAGCATCGCAACGCTCAGCCCGTCGGCGCGCAGCGCAATACCCAGAGGGGGTGCCCAACCGCCCAGCGGCGTGATCAGTTCGGCAGCCGCGCGGATCTCGAAGGCCAGCCAGCCGACCGCGCCCAGATTGGCAAGGACCGTGGCCAGCCCGATGACGCTTGCCGCGCGCGGGGCGATGAATGCAGCCATGGCGCCGAAAAGCGGCAGGAACAGCGCAAGGGTCATCGGGTCGAGGCTCATCAGGTTATTCATCCGCTTCGGCCTCCAGCGTCTGCAGGCGGCGGATCAGCGCCAGTGCGACAGCGGTTGCGCTGACCATCACCACAATGCCTGTGATCACCAGCGCGTGTGGCACCGGGTCAGGGCTGGCAGGCGGTTCGCGCCAGGCCGCGACGACCAGAATGAACCCTGCGCCCACGGAACAGAGTTTCAGCGCCAGCACACGCCGCAGCCGGTCCTGCGCGCACAGCGCGCCCACCAGCCCGATGGCAAAGACCGCGATCCCGGTCAGCCCATAGATCAGATCAGGTGTCATGATGGTCCCTCCGGGATGGCAGCGCGACCGGCTCGCGCCCGTGAAACAGCGCGGCCAGCGTGACGGCAATCGAGATCGTGACCAGCCCTTCGATCAGCAGGATCAGGGTCTTGGCCTGGTCTGGCGGGTATTGAAACGCGACCCGCCCGCCACCTGTGACCAGAAGCGCCACAGCCGCGAAAGCGCCAGTGCCCAGCACGAAGAGCAACCGCGCCGCCCCGCGATGCGCCGGGCGCGGCACATAGGCGCGCGACAGCAGCAGAAGCAGCCCCACAGCGGCCAGCACGGCCCCGCCCTGAAACGCGCCGCCGGGGGCTTCGGAGCCTTTCCACAGAAGATAGGTGCCGACGACGACTATCGCGGGCAGCGCCAGCCGCGCGAATCCCTGCCAGACCTGCCCCAGATCAGGGCTGGGCGCGTCGGACAGGCCGCGCTCGATCTGCCAGACCGCGATCACGGCGGCCAGCAGCACCACGACCTCCATCAGCGTGTCATAGGCGCGGAAATTCAGCAGGACCGCTGTGACCGGATGCTCGACCCCGCTCTGCGGCATGGCCTCTGCCACCAGCGCGTCAAAGCCCGGCCCGCCCTGTGGCGCGCCAAGATAGGCCACGGCCAGCCCCAGCGTGATCAGCCCGCAAAACGCCGCATTGGCCGCGATCACCCCCATCGGCACAGGCTCCGCCGGGGTCATGCCAGGCGCGGCGAACTGGTCCAGCTGGCCCGTGACATAGCGCAGATGATGCAGCGTTTTCAGCAGCAGCGCGCCTGTGACGCCGGTGCCGATCGCAGCTTCGGCCAGCGCCACATCAGGCGCAGAGAGCCGCGCCCAGGCCAGCGCCGACAACAGGCCGAAGATCACGAAGAGCACGATGGCCGCAAACAGATCGCGCGCGCCCATGACGGCGACGGCGAGCGCCACGACCGAGACGCCCAGCAGCAGATCGAACAGGATCAGCGGGTCAGTCATGCGCGTCCCCCTCGCCGCTCTGGCGGGCATAGCGCGCGATCAGATGGCCGCAGGTGGCGCTGGCCAGCGCCACGAAAAACCAGATCAGCAGGATGCGGAACACCTCGCCCGCGCTGTCGGCCAGCAGCGCCACGCCGAAAGCCACCAGCGCAAGTCCCAGCCCGTCGGCCTTGGTCAGCGCGTGCAACCGGCAATAGATATCGGGAAAGCGCAACAGGCCGACTGTGCCCGCGACGAAGAACACAGCCCCGATGGCGATCAAGCTGGCAGCGATCCAGTCGAGCAGCATCACCCGATCCTCCGGGCCGACAGGACCACGAAGGCCACCAGCGTCACAGCCGACAAGAGCGCGAAGACGACGGCCACATCCAGCAGCGCAGGCATCTGCATCAGGCGTGACAGGATCAGCAGCATCGCCACGGCCGCTGTGCCGAACAACTGCGCGGCCAGCATTCGCCCGGCAGGCGCAGGCCCGCGCAGCACGCGGAACAGGCCCGCAAGGACACTGGTCAGCAGGATCACCAGAATCACACTCAGAAACGGGTTCATGTCGAAATCTCCTTATTTCCGGGGCAGCGCGAACAGGGCCGCGATCCGGGCTTCAAGCTGGCCCAGATCGGCCTCGAGATCCGCGCGCGTGTCAAGCATATGGACCACCACAGCGCCCTCTTCGAGTTCCGCCGAGAGCGTGCCGGGCAGCAGTGTGATGGTGTTGAGAAACATCACCCGCGCAGCCCCTTCGGGCAGGGAAAGCGGGTAGCGGCGGAAACCGGGGCGCAGGCCCATGCGCGGCGAAAACGCCCGCGCGGCGACATCCACTGCCCCGCGCACCGATTGCACGCCAAACCAGAGCACAAAGACCAGCGCCGCGCGCGGCGAAATCCGCCAGCCCCGCCCCGGTGGCAGCACGAAGACCAGCCCCGCGCCTGCCAGCACTGCAGGCAGGCCGAATACCAGCGCATCAAGCCGGAATTCCGTCAACAGTCCCCAGATCACCGCCAGGGTGAGCAGCGTCGCGAAAAACCGCCGCGTGCGGCCTGGCTGCGGCCGGGGCACCTCTGGCAGGCTGGCAGGCAAGGCCGGGGCGCGCGCAGGCGCAGTGTCGGCGCTGGTGTCTCGGGATCGGGTCGGCATCTCTATCTCCGCTGGCGCAAGCCGGGCTTGCATGAACGATCGGCGCCACCGGGGTGACGTCGATCGCATCGGTGCATGTATTTGATCACATAACGTCTCGGAGCGCATTTTCATCCCGCATGGCAGGTCTGTCTGACGCGCATCTCACGCTGTGGTGAGGTCGGGATGAAGGCTGGATACCACGCGTAATCCGGACATCAAGCAACTGGAGGATACTATGTCCATGGCACTGACAAACCTGAAGCCCACCTTGCCGCAGCCAATGGGCGCTGACCTGCGCCGGGATGGTGTGATCGGCCTCTGGGGTCGGATCATCCATCGTGACCACGAGGACTATGAGGCCTGGCTGGAAAACCGTGACCTGACGATCATCTCTGCGGCGCTGTTGCGGCTGAATGAGCGGCAGCTGAACCGGCTGGGCATGTCGCGTGCGACGCTTGCACTCGATGTCGAGGCGCTGGCGCTCAGGGCAGAACAGGACAAGGCGATGGTCTGCGACATCCTGCGCATTGTCGGAGAAGATGCGCCAACCCCGTCAGAACGCCAGACCAGCCCCGCAGCACAGGCCATTGCGGCCGAGTGAATGCGACAATGAACCGGGAAACCCGCGTGCGGCCGGGTCTTCAGGGACCAGGCTTTCCTGCGCGCGCGGGGGGGGAGTGAGTTTCCGGGCATGGTCGGCGCCCTGTTGCCTTGAGGCCCTTGCATCTGTCCACCGTGCTGTTGGCACCAAATCATGTCTGCGGGCGGATCTGTGCAGCGAGGCGATATTGTCAAACGTCTTTTCTGGATCACCGGGGCCGGAGCTCGGCAAGGGTGGGCTTCGCGCGCCACGCGGCTGCCCATGTAGGGTGCGTGGCAAGCCACGCACCCTACAGAAGGGATATCACTTGCAGCATCTACCGCAGCCGGGCCAGGCCTGATAACAGGGACACCAGCACAGACGGACCCGCTGCCCATGACCCCTGCCGCCCGCCATCAGGCCGCCATCGAAATCCTTGACCGCATCCTTGCAGGCAGACCTGCCGAACAAGCGCTGACCGGCTGGGCGCGCAGCGCGCGTTATGCCGGGTCAAAGGACCGCGCCGCGATCCGTGATCTGGTCTTCGATGTGCTGCGTCGCAAACGCTCCTGCGCGCATCTGGGCGGCGCGACCACCGGGCGCGGGCTGATTCTCGGCCATTTGCGCGCCTGCGATCAGGATCCGGACACAGTGTTTACCGGCGCGCACTACGCCCCGGCCCGCCTGACCGAGACCGAGCGCGATCCCCGCCCCGGCCCGATGCCCGAGGCGGTCGCGCTTGATTGCCCGGATTGGCTGCTGCCTGCCTTCAAGGCCAGTCTGGGACAGGATTATGCGCCAGTGCTCGATGCCCTGCGCCAGCGTGCGCCGGTCTTCCTGCGCGTCAATCTGGCGCGGACCGGGCGCGATGCGGCGATCCGCTGCCTGGCCGAGGACGCGATCACCGCGCAGCCCCATGACCTGGCCCCGAGCGCGCTTGAAATCACGCATAACGCCCGCGCCCTGAGCCGCAGCAGGGCCTACAGGGAGGGTCTGGTCGAGCTGCAGGACGCGGCCTCGCAGGCCGTCATCACGGATCTGCCTGCGCTCGACGGGCTGCGCGTGCTCGATTTCTGCGCGGGCGGCGGCGGCAAATCGCTGGCCATGGCGGCGCTTGGCGCAAAGGTCACAGCGCATGACGCCAATCCCGCACGGATGCGCGACCTGCCCGCGCGGGCCGCGCGGGCGCAGGCGCAGCTGACCATCACCGAAAGCCCTGCCGGACCGTATGAACTGGTTCTGACCGATGTGCCCTGTTCCGGTTCGGGCAGCTGGCGGCGCGCCCCTGCCGGCAAGTGGCGGCTCACCCCCTCACAGCTGACCGAACTGCATCAGATACAGGCCCGGATACTGGATCATGCGGCCCGGCATGTCCAACCCGGTGGCTGGCTCGCCTATGTGACCTGCTCGCTGCTCGACAGCGAGAACAGCGCCCAGGCTGACAGTTTCGGCCAGCGCAGGAGCGCGTTTCGCCTGCAGGGCGCGCGCAGACTGACCCCGATCGACGGAGCCGACGGTTTCTTCCTGTCGCTTTTCAGGCACTTGCCCTGATGTCTGCACAACCATGAGTTGCATATCCGCGCAAAGCTGATACCAGTGATGTTAAACACTGCTTAACCTCTTCATGCGAGGTAAGAGACTCCATGGCTGGGAGCGTAGCTTGGCTGCCGAACTGATCACACATATTCTGCGCCCGATCCTGCCCCTGGCAGCGGCCATGACGCGCCGACAGCTGCTCTGGCAATGCGCACTGGGCGGCGCGCTTTCCCTGCTGGCGCTGCTGCCGGTCGCATCCATGCTACAGATCACCTTATGGACGTCCGGGCTGGCACTCTGCCTGCTGGCGCTGCTTGTCGCAACGCTCAAGGCGCTTCGGAATCGGGTCAGGACACAGGAATGCCAGCTGGTCGCACAGCTGTTTGCGCGGGCAGAGGAGGCCTGTCTGCTCGCCGATGCCCGTGATGACAGTATCCTCTGGGCCAATGACAGCGCGGTCGGGATGTTTGAGCTTGATCCCGATGCCTCCATCGCTGCAATTCTATCCGCAATCACTGTCAATCCGCATGACATGGTCAGCCGCCTGCATGACAAAGCGCTGGCCACCGGCGCAGCCAGCCACCAGTTCCAGACCGGGGCCGAAACGCATCTGTGCAGGTTGCAACAGCTTTCGGACATGCGCGTCCTCTGGCAGATCACGCGGCAGGAACAGGCCGACCCGCGCGACAGGCTGTCTGCGGGGATCGTGCAGTTCCACGCTGACGGGACGCTGGATTTTGCCTCGGCAGCGATCGTGGACGCTCTGGGGCATTGCCCCCGGACCGCAGCCGATCTCTGCGCGACAGCACTGCCAGCGCCGGGATGCACCGCACCCGCCGCCACCGCTCTGGCCCGGCTCGGCGAGAACGTCCTGCATCTGCAGGATGATCACGGGGGCGGCAGGTCTTTCCTGCTCCTGCCGCGCGTGATCACCGACACCCGGTCCGATCCGTCATTGCTTTCAGGGCAGGACGCCCTGCAGACCCTGCCGGTGGCGATTGCCTGCCTCAATGCCAGGGGCGAGATGACCTTTCTGAACCAGGAAGCCCGGCGCGTCCTGCACTGGACACGCGCCGATACGCCGCTGATCAGCGATCTTCTCGAAGGGCTGGGGCGGCCTGTGATGGAATGGCTTGCGGATGTGGCCGAGGGGCGCCTGCAAAGCAGCCGCGAGGTGCTGCGCCTGAACCGGGGCACGAAAGAGACCTTTCTCAAGGTCACGCTGTCGCGTCAGCAAAGCGGTCCGGGCACTGGCGAGGAAGTGCTCGCTGTGCTCAGTGATGTGACCGAGCTGAAATCGCTCGAGGCCAAGTTCACCCAAAGCCAGAAGATGCAGGCCATCGGCCAGCTTGCAGGCGGGGTCGCGCATGATTTCAACAATCTTCTGACTGCCATTTCCGGGCATTGCGACCTGTTGCTCCTGCGCCATGACCGCAGCGATCTGGACTATCCCGATCTGATGCAGATCCAGCAGAACACCAACCGGGCCGCCGCTCTTGTGCGCCAGTTGCTGGCCCTGTCGCGCCAGCAGACGCTGCGTTTCGTCACGCTGGATTTGCAGGAAACCATGGATGATGTCATCCATCTGCTGAACCGGCTGGTCGGCGAAAAGATCACCCTCACCCTGCATCACGGCAGCGCGGTCGCGCCGATCAGATCCGACAAGCGCCAGTTCGAGCAGATTCTGATGAATCTGGTCGTCAATGCGCGCGATGCCCTGCCGATGGGCGGCGAAATCCGGATCGAGACGGAGACGGTTGCGCTGCCACAGGGCATGGTCCAGGATGATGTGTCATTGGCCGCAGGGACCTATACAGTGATCCGGATCAAGGATGACGGGGTCGGCATCCCGCGACAGACGCTGCCCAAGATTTTCGATCCTTTTTTCACCACCAAAAGGCAGGGCGAGGGAACAGGTCTGGGCCTGTCAACTGTCTACGGGATCGTCAAGCAATCGGGCGGCTATATCTTTGCCGAAAGCGAAGAAGGGGTCGGGACCACATTCACGCTGTATTTCGCCGCACTGGACGAGGCTCCGGAAGCGGTCCCGGAACCCCGCGTTGGCAATACAGTCACGCCAACGATGAAATCCCGCCGCGCACTGGTCCTTCTGGTCGAGGATGAAGCGCCGGTCCGCTCTTTCGCAGCTCGCGCTCTGGAGCTTCAGGGCCATCGCGTGATCGAGGCCGATTGCGGCGAGACCGCGCTGGATATCCTCGCAAATCCCGAGATCCGGCCTGATTTCTTCATTACCGATGTGATCATGCCGGGTCTGGACGGACCCGGCTGGGTCGCAGAAGTGCGCGACCGATTTCCCGACACGCCGGTCCTGTTCATGTCCGGCTATGCCGAAGACAGCCGGGTTGCGGCACAGGCCCGGATCAGCAATGCCAGTTTCCTCGGCAAACCGTTTTCGCTGGCAGAGTTCACCGCCACGGTGAACAACCAGATGCAGTCCGCTTCGGTCGCCGCCTGAACTGCCGCGCCTGCCATGCCGGTCAGGAAGAACGCACGGCTGCAGCACGCTGGTGCCAGAGCGTCATGCCCTGCTCGGCGCCAGATATAATGCACAAGCCACAAGGAGGCGGGGCTTGCCTGCAGCGCCCGGCCATGCGAAATCGTGAACATGGTAAATATCACGCCTGCATCGCGCCCGCTGGCGGGCATTGGCTGGATGATCGTGACAGGGCTGTGCTTTGTCGCCCTGACCGGTCTTGTCAAACATCTGGGCGATTCGCTGCCGGCGGTTCAAACGGCCTTTCTGCGCTATCTTCTGGGCCTGATATTCGTGCTGCCCATGATCGGCGCACTCCGGCGGCAACGCCCCGGGCCGACCGTGCTGCGATTTTTCGGCCTGCGCGGGGTCGTACATTCGCTCGGTGTGATCCTGTGGTTCTATGCTATGACGCAGATCACCATCGCCGAGGTCACAGCGATGAACTACCTGACACCCGTCTATGTCACGCTCGGCGCAGCACTGTTTCTTGGCGAAAGGCTGGCGATCCGGCGGCTCCTGGCAGTCGGCTTTGCCTTTCTCGGTGTGCTTATCATCCTGCGTCCGGGGCTACGCGAAATCTCACCCGGACATCTGGCGATGATCGGCACGGCGATCTTCTTCGCCGGATCCTATCTGATGGCCAAACGCGCCTCGGCGCAGTCCGATGCCACAATGGTCGTCGCGCTGCTGTCCATCACGGTCACGATCTGCCTGGCCCCGCTGGCAATCGCAGTCTGGGTGCCGCCCACGCCGATGCAGTTGTTCTGGCTGTTCTGGGTCGCCGCATTCGGCACAGCAGGCCATTTCGCCATGACGCTGTCCTTCAAGGCCGCGCCAGTCGCCGTGACCCAGCCTGCGACATTTCTGCAACTGCTCTGGGCCGTGGCGCTCGGGGCGCTCGTATTTGACGAACATATCGATGCCTATGTGCTGCTCGGCGGCAGCGTGATCATGGCGTCCGTGGCCTTCATCACCTGGCGCGAGGCGGTGCTGCGCCGCCAGAATGCGCGCCCGCCCCTGCCCGGCTGACGCCTCAGAGTTCGGCCATCACTGCATCCGAAATTTCAAAATTCGCAGTCACATTCTGCACGTCATCATCGTCTTCCAGCGCGTCGATCAGCTTCATCAAGACCCGCGCACTGTCCAGATCCAGTTCGGTCGTGGTCTGCGGCTTCCAGACCAGCCTTGTGCTCTCGGCCTCGCCCAGTTCGGCCTCCAGCGCCACTGACACGGCTGACAATTCGGTATCCGCGCACCAGATCACATGGCCATCTTCCGCGCTTTCGACATCCTCGGCACCGGCCTCGATCGCGGCCATCATCACAGTGTCGGCGTCGCCTGCATCCGGCCCGTAAACGACCTGCCCCATACGGTCGAACATGAAGGCCACCGACCCGGTCTCGCCCAGATTTCCGCCATTCTTGGAGAAAGTCGAGCGTATATTCGAGGCAGTGCGGTTGCGATTGTCCGTCATCGCCTCGACAATCACGGCCACCCCATTCGGGCCATAACCCTCATAGCGGATTTCCTCGTAACTCTCGGCATCGCCGCCCTGCGATTTCTTGATCGCGCGCTCGATATTGTCTTTCGGCATCGAGGCGGCCTTGGCCTCCTTGACCGCAAGACGCAAGCGCGGGTTCTTGTCCGGATCGGGATCGCCCATTTTCGCAGCGACCGTGATCTCTTTCGACAGTTTCGAGAATAGCTTTGCCCGCACCGCATCCTGGCGACCCTTGCGATGCTGGATATTGGCCCATTTGGAATGGCCTGCCATGGTTCCCTCCGCTGGCTCGCTGCAATTTCGGATTTCTCTTAGCCCAGCGCCCGGACCCTGGGCAAGACCTGGCGCACGGCCGACATATTGAAAAACGCCCGCAAATGCGGGCGTTTCTGCATGTCAGACCGGATGCGGATCACGCTGCGCGTGACACCAGCATATCGGTTACCTGTTTCTGCGCGACGGCTTCATCGCCGCCTGCAACAGCAGCGACCTCGCGGGTCAGGCGTTCGAGCGCGGCCTCGTAAAGCTGACGCTCGGAATAGGATTGCTCGCGCTGGTCATCATTGCGGTGCAGATCGCGCACCACTTCGGCAATCGCCAGCAGATCGCCGGAATTGATCTTCTGTTCATATTCCTGTGCGCGGCGCGACCACATGGCACGCTTCACACGGGCCTTGCCTTTGAGCGTGGCGAGCGCCTTGTTCACAAGTTCCGGCGAGGAAAGCGAACGCATGCCCACAGTCGCCGCCTTGTGGGTCGGCACGCGCAGGGTCATTTTCTCTTTCTCGAAGGAAATGACGAAAAGTTCCAGTTTCAGGCCCGCGATTTCCTGTTCTTCAATCGAAACGATCTGGCCTACGCCATGCGCAGGATAGACGACATATTCATCGGCACGAAACTCGGATTTCTTCGCTTTGGACATTCACTATTTCCCCTCTTGGCCCCGATGCAGAACGCAGACATCCCACAGGAAAACTATTTCCTGCTGATCCCTGACATCCGGCGTAAAAAAACGGCAGCTGGCAGGACTGCCGTTCGGGACTTGTGTCACTATGTCTTACCAATAGCACAAAAAAACCGCGAATCAAAGCGTCTTGAACGCGAAACTGTCACAATCCCGCGCGTCATTGCCCCTTTGCCGCCTGCAGACGGATTTGTCGCACGGGCCTGACTGGCTCAGCCCCCCTCGCCTGGCGCTTCCGAGAAATACTTTTCGCGCTTGCCGCTTTCGCCGTCCCGCTCGGGCGCATCGGGCAGCGGGTCTTTCTTGGTGATGATGACCGGCCACATCTCGGAATACTTGCGGTTGAACTCGACCCATTCCTCCATATCCGGCTCGGTATCGGGGCGGATCGCATCGGCGGGGCATTCGGGTTCACAGACGCCGCAATCGATGCATTCATCGGGATGGATGACCAGCATGTTCTCGCCCTCATAGAAGCAATCCACCGGGCAGACCTCGACGCAATCGGTGTATTTGCAGGCGATACAGTTGTCGATCACGACATAGGTCATTGTAACGTGTCCTTGACAGTTTCAGCAGGGTCGCAGGGGACATAATCCAGCGTTTGCGATCAATCAAGCGCCTCTGGTGACGCAGGAGGAAATCTGCGCCTGTCGCGCTTATCGGGCCTTCCGCCTGCCACTGGCGCAGGGCGCGACAGGTCCCTGGGCGGCGGTGGCGGTGACAGATCTTCATAAAGCGCACGGGCCTCGGGGGCGGGTCCGCGCCTTGTGCCCAGCGCGAGGATTCGTGCCACGATCACGCGCTTGCCCAACGCGAAGGTCAGCACATCCCCTGCCCCCACAGCATAGGCGGGTTTGGCGATGCGCTGGCCATTGACGCGGATGCCTGCAGTCTCGACCAGTTTCGCCGCCAGCGAGCGCGATTTCACGAAACGCGCCTGCCAGAGCCATTTGTCGAGGCGGAGGGTCTTTTTCTCAGACAGATCAGTCATAGGAAATCAGATGGGTGAAATTTTCAACCAGGATTCCGTGTCCCGACATGATTCCATAGAGCGGACCATCGGCGGTTAGCACACGATCACCGTTGACGGCCAATACCGCGAGACTTGCATCCGCCAAACCATGTCTTGCGTAAAGTGGACCTCGAATAAGCTTGGAACTCGGTTCATATATTTCATCAAGCCGTGAAATATACTCTGCCAGGAGCCTTGCCGCGCCTTTTGCAAGCTCTTGGTCTGCTGCTCCGATGAGATTGGACGCCTCTGTGAGGACATTGGGTGTCGAAACATGCGCTTTGTGCGAGCCTGCAATCTCATTCAGCTTGTTGAAATGCTCTGCGGTGAAAGCTTCAGTCCGCCGAGCACCCACACGTCGAATATCCGCATTCCCGACGATAAACAAAACAAGCAGGTTGGTATCAAGCACCAGCCGTTTCAAATGCTCTCCATCGAAACGAAACTGCCATCGACGCCACGCAATTTGACGACACGAAACTCTCTGATCGGTTCACGCTGGCTTTCGAAAAAGCTAAGATCGCTTCCTGACCTTCTCTCGCGCCCCGTATCAAAACCGATCGTCACAAGCCAGACTGCATCAGCTTCATCATATTTGATGCCCTCCAAGAGGCGGTGGTTTAGAGTTCCCCGCCCCTCCATCAGTTCATCAAAATACTCATAAGCTTTGTGTACCGCTTCCTTTGGCGTGAGCTTCACAGCTTCCTCAGGCATCTTGGATACTCCAAAACAGTGCTTGACCGGACCTAGTGCTTGGCTTTGAACCCTGCAAGGGCCGCCGCAAAGGGGTTATCCGGATCGATCCGGTCGGATTTGCGCGGACCTGCGCCAGAATCGCGGCGGGGTTCGGATTTGCGTTCGGCGGATTTGCCGCCCTTGGGCTTGCCCCCCTTGCGCCGGTCGCCCTCTGACCGGCCCTCGCTGCGCTTGCCACGCCCACGATTCGCATCGGGCTTGCGTTCGGGCCGCGCGTCACGGCGCGGACGCGGGGCCCAGGTGAAGGTGAAATAGACCTCTGTCACCTCTTCTGCCGCAGCTTCTTCTGCCGCAGCTTCCGGCGCGGGTGCCGCATCAGCGGGAATATCCGCCGGAGTCGCAGGCTCGGTCGCAGGGTCTGGTTTCGCTTCCGCAGAACCGGGCGCGTCTGCGACTGGGGTATCGGTCTGTGCCGCATCGGCCTCGGGCTTGACCTTGGCGCGCTCGCCGCGCTCGGCCTTGTAGCCCAGGCCCTGCATCAGATCGGCGAATTGCTCGAGCGTGGTTCCGGTGATCGAGAGCATATCGGGCGTGGCCTCGAACCCGGCGCGGCTGTCACAGGCGCGCAGCAGATCGGCCAGACGTTCCAGCATGTCGATACGGACCGCCCGCGCGCCGGCAGGGCGGTAGCCAGCCATGACATAATGATCGCTCGGCACTTCGGAAATATGCGGGATCGTCACCAGACCGGGCGGCGGGCTTTCGGGGAAGGTCTCCAACCCCTCGGTCAGCGAACGCAGCACCAGCCGCAACCGGGTCGGGGCGGGTTTCAGCAGCAGCGGCAGGAAGATCGTGTATTGCCCGAAGCGCACCCCATGCTTGCGCAGCATCCCGCGCGCAT
>SKRP01000040.1 GCA_007118445.1 Natronohydrobacter sp. | reverse complement strand
CGAACGGCAGAAAGGTCCCGCAAAGCCGCCCTTCACCACATCAAGCACCCGCCAAGCCACCTCCCCCGAACCCCGCGCGCACGGCCGCTTCACAAGCCAGCGCCAGCGCCTTGCGGTCAGGATAATCGGCCACGCGCAGCGCCGGATGAAACACCAGCCGCACGGACCCCGCGCGCGGCATGGCCAGCACCTGCAGCAGATGCCCCCCGAAATCCATATCCCCCCACCAGCCCAAAGCGCGCGGGTCAACCCCGTCAGGGGCAAGGTAGGTCACGCTGACTGGCTGGATCTGCAGGGTCTCGCGCAGGCCATCGCTCAGGAACGCCTGAAACAGGGTGGTCTTGAAGGGCAGGACGCGCAGGCCGTCGGAACTGGTGCCCTCGGGAAAGACCAGCAGCCGGTCGCCCGCGCGCAGCCGGGTTTCGAGCATATCCTTGTGCTGCACTGCCTCGCGCCGGTCACGGCGGATGAACACCGTCCCGGTCGCCCGCGCCAGCCAGCCGATACCGGGCCAGCGCGCCACTTCGGCCTTGGACACGAAACAGACCTGAATCGCAGCATTGAGCACGAAGATATCCAGCCAGGAACTGTGATTGGCCACCAGCGCCGCGCGCCCCGACACAGGCTGGCCCTCGATCCGCAGGGTCAGGCGCAGAATCGCCACGCTGAGGCGACAAACCCCCTGCGTCAGCGCCGAACTCAGCGGGCGGCGCGGGCCGAATACCGGGCGCTCGATCAGACGCAGGGCCAGATGCAGCGCCAGCCCGCCGAAGATCACCAGCGCAAGCAGGCTCAGTCGGATCGCGACGCGGGGCCAGACTGCAGGGCGGATCGCAGCACGGGGGGGCGGTGTGTCAGAGGTCCAGGTCATGATCCGGCCCCGGTGGCGGAACACGCCGGGCCAGACTGCGCGCCTGCGCGGACAGCCCGGCCCGGTCGAGAATGATGCAGATATCGGTCGTGCGAAAATCGTGATCGATGAAGATGCCTTCGCCGATCATGCCGCCCAGACGCAGATAGGACCGGATCAGCGTCGGCATCTGCAGCATGGCCGCCTTGCGGTCGAGTTGTGCGCGCGGCAAGGGGGTGTAGCCATTCTCCTGCGTTGCGCGCACCCGCAAAGGCGCAGGCGCAAGATGACAATGGTGCAGACAGGCCAGCGCCTGCGCAAAGACTGCCGGATCCGTGCCCGGAAAACTGGCCGCACCGAACAGGATGTCAATGTCGTTGCGCAGCACATATTCCGCCAGCCCCTGCCACATCTGCATCATGCCGATCCCGCCGCGACAGGCCGGATCAATGCAGGTGCGCCCCAGTTCCAGCAACCGCTTCCCCGAACCGATGAGCGGTGCAAGATCGAACTCGCTGTCACAATAGAACCGCCCCAGCTGCGCCAGTCTGGTATCGGGCAGCAAGCGGTACGCCCCGACGACGTGATCCCCGTCGCGCGGGTCGCGCGTGGTGTCGATCAGCAGCAGGTGATCGAGATGAGGATCGAACGCGTCGCGCTCCAGCCTGCGCGCGTGATCCACCAGCGGACCATCCGCACCCATGCCTTGCACAAAGACACGGTAGCGCAGGCGCTGCGCGGCCAGAAGATCGGCCTCGTCGCGGGCAAGCCGCACGACAAAGCCACCGGAACTGTCGCCGCGCCAGAGCGGAGCGCGGTCGGCTGCGTGTCCGGTCGCCATCACATCCGCCCCCTGCGGCCATCCCCGTCACAGGCGCAGCTGCGCAACAGAGTGTTTCTGGAAAGACACTTGCATACACGCATGGGTTGTGTGAGCCTATAGGTCACTGTCAGGTACCAGCACCAGCGCAACTGACGAGGCATTAATGACCTTTTTACCTGCATCGGCGAAAGTGACAGTCACGATCACGCCGACACGGGACTGCACCTGCCCGATGCCCCATTCGGGGTGCTGAGGGTGTCGCACGAACATTCCGGGGGTAAGTACAAGATGGCTCATGAAGCAGTCCATAACGTTGCAGGCGCGGCAGATCAAATGCCAAAGGATCTGCCCGAGCTGCATATGATGGTTGCGGCCCGGATCTGTCATGATCTTGTCAGCCCGATGGGCGCAATCAGCAACGGGCTGGAACTGCTTGGCATGGCGCAGGACGGCACGGTGCCGGAACTAGAGTTGATGGCGCAAAGCATCCAGAGCGCGACAACCCGGCTGCGATTCTTCCGTATCGCCTTTGGCCCGGTCAGCGCGGATCAGAAAATGGCCCGCGCCGAGATTCTCTCGGTGCTGCAGGCGCTCGAACAGGTGAACCGCCATTCCTATACCTGGCAAAGCACGCGCGATCTATCACGGCGCGATATCAAGCTGGTCTTTCTCTTGATCATGTGTCTTGAAACCGCCCTGCCCTGGGGCGGCGAAATCCGCGTCATGGACAGTCCGGATGGTGTTGAACTTCTTGGCCTGTCCGAGCGCATCAGGATTGATGACGAACTCTGGACCGCGCTCGCGGCAGGCACGGAAGCTGACACGATGTCTTCTGCGCGGGTTCAGTTCGCGCTGGCCGGCTGTGAAACCAGCGCCCGCAACGCGCGCATCGCGCTTGCCGAAAGCCCCGGCGCGTTGCGGGTCGCCCTGCGCCTGTGACGGTGATGCGCTTTGCGTTCACTGGCTTTGACTGCGCCTGCCCGCGCATAATGTTGAGTGAAGTTTCGCCGAAAACCGCTGCAGCGGATGACAGCCATGGAATTTCTGCTAAACTCGGGTGGCAAATCAAACTGATGCTCCGGAAAGGACTGAAGATGACAAAACTGATTCCCGTTGGCCTGCTGGCTGCGACCCTGGTGATTGCCGGGTGCCAGATGACCCAGACCGAACGCAGCGTGGTCGGCGGTGTCGCCGGCGCGGCTGGTGGTCTGGCCGTGGCCAATCTGTTTGGCGCGAATACCAACTGGAAGATCATCGGCACGGTCGCCGGTGCAGCTGCAGGCACGCTGCTGGCGCAGAATACCCAGACCGGGCGCTGTGCCTATGCGCGCGGCGACGGCACGTATTACGAGGCACCCTGCCCCTGATCGCGCCATCGGACACACTGGAAAAGCCCCGGCATGGTCCGGGGCTTTTTGCTATGCGCAGCACTCAGGCCGCGGACAAACGCTGTTCGGCCAGTTCCACCCAGAAGCTGCACCCGGCCGGGATGATGGCATCGTTGAAATTGTAATGCGGGTGATGCACATCCGCCGAATCGCCATTGCCCACAAGGATATAGGCCCCCGGACGCTCGTTCAGCATATAGGCGAAATCCTCGCCGCCCATCACCAGCGGGGCTTGCGCACAATCACCTGCTACCGCCCTGGCTGCGCGGATGGCATGGTCGGTTTCGGTGTCGGAATTGACCATCACCGGATAGCCGCGACGGTAATCGACCCGCGCCTCGGCCCCGAACATCGCCCCGGCATGATCGGCAATCGCTTTCAGGCGCGTCTCGGCCAATGCGCGCATTTCGTCATTCAGCGTGCGTACCGTGCCGCGCAGGGTCACATGTTGCGGGATCACGTTGAAAGCCTGGCTTTCGGTCACAAAGGACGTGACCGAGACCACCACTTCCTGCGTCGGATCGGCATTGCGGCTGACAATGCTCTGCAGCGCCACGACCAGATGCGCAGCGACCAGTGTCGTGTCGATACATTGATGCGGCTTGGCAGCATGACCGCCCCGCCCCTCGACCGCGATTTCAAACTGGTCGGTCGCGGCGAAAAACGGCCCCGGACGGATGGCGAATGTGCCCTCGCGCACGCCGGGCCAGTTATGCATCCCGTAGACCTCATCAATGCCGAAACGGGCCATCAGCCCGTCGCGGCACATGACATCGCCACCGCCGCCGCCTTCTTCGGCAGGCTGAAAGATGACGACGACCGTGCCATCGAAATTGCGCGTCTCGGCCAGATATTTCGCGGCCCCGAGCAGCATCGCCGTATGGCCGTCATGGCCGCAGGCGTGCATCTTGCCTGCCTCTTTCGAGGCATAGTCGAGCCCTGTCGCCTCGTGAATGGGCAGCGCATCCATATCCGCGCGCAGCCCGACAACGCGGCCTGATGCTGTGCTGCGCCCCTTGATCACACCGACAACGCCTGTGCGCCCCAGCCCCTCGACCACCTCGTCGCAACCGAACTCGCGCAGCCTTGTCGCGACAATCCCGGCAGTGCGGTGGCAGTCGAACATCAGTTCGGGATGGGCGTGCAGATCCTGCCGCCATGCGGTGATTTCGGGCAGGAGTTCGGCAAAACGGTTCTTGATCGGCATCGGCGGTCCTTTGCGGGCATGGGGCTGTGCCAGCATCGCACAGACCGCGCACAGGTGCCAGCCGCTGCAGCGCGCAGTTCAGGAGGTGCTGACGAATTGATCGCTCGCATAGCCCTGCAGATAGAGCAGCGCCGTCAGATCGCCATGGTTGATGCGCAGATCGCATTGCGCGGCGACCGCAGGCTTGGCATGAAGCGCCACCCCTGCCCCGGCGCGGCCCAGCATCCCCAGATCATTCGCGCCGTCGCCCACGGCCATCACATCCTGCGCAGTGATGCCAAGGCGCGCAGTGATCTCGTCCAGCGCCGCGACCTTGGCCTCGCGCCCGAGGATCGGCTCGGCGACCGTGCCGGTCAGCAGACCATCCTCGACATGCAGCGTATTGGCGCGGTGTTCGTCAAAGCCCAGCGCCTGCGCGACATGGCTGGTGAAGGCGGTGAACCCGCCCGAAACAAGTGCCGCATAGCCGCCCCCGGCCTTCATCGTGGCGATCAGTTCCCGCCCGCCGGGGGTGAAACTGATGCGCGTCGCCAGCACAGTCGCGATGACGCCCGCATCCAGCCCTTTCAGCAGCGACACGCGCTCGCGCAGCGCCGATTCGAAATCCAGCTCGCCATTCATCGCGCGCGCCGTGATATCCGCGACATAGGCCCCGACGCCTG
>SKRP01000255.1 GCA_007118445.1 Natronohydrobacter sp. | reverse complement strand
GCTGCCGGTCGCGTTGCCGCGATCACCGAGGACACCAATAATGTGCCCGTCGTGGTGATCCAGCATGATGACGGGTTGCTCTCGGTCTATGCCCAGCTCGAGGGGCTGACTGTCACGCGCGGGGCGACCGTGACGCGGGGCCAGACCATCGGACGCGTGCGCTCGGGCGATCCAAGCTTCCTGCATTTCGAAGTCCGTCAGGGCATGAACAGCGTCGATCCGATGCGCTATCTGCAATAGTCTTTGCGGCACGGGCTTGCAAAACCGATGTCATACGCGTATCCGTTAGCGCAAACATACCACGCGGAGCGCGCCCATGACCCCTTCCGAGCAAAGCCAGAACGCCCTTGCCCTGTGCCGGATGGCCCCTGTCATCCCGGTTCTGGTGATCGAGGATATCGCCCATGCCCTGCCGCTGGCACAGGCGCTGGTGGCCGGGGGGCTGCCGGTGCTGGAAGTCACGTTGCGCACCGACTGCGCGCTTGACGCCATCGCCGCCATGGCCGGGGTTGACGGTGCTGTGGTCGGCGCGGGCACAGTGCTCGACGCGCAGCAGATGGAGGCCGCCGCCAGGGCCGGCGCGCGTTTTGCGGTGTCACCCGGCGCGACTCCTGCCGTGATTGATGCCGCCCGCGTGCAGGAAATGCCGCTTCTGCCGGGCGCGCAAACCTGTTCCGAGGTGATGACGCTGCTGGAACAGGGCTATACCGTGCAGAAATTCTTTCCCGCCGAATCCATCGGCGGGGCCAGCGCGCTGAAATCCATTGGCGGCCCGCTGCCGCAGGTCATATTCTGCCCGACAGGCGGGATCAGTGCCGCCCTTGCGCCGGATTATCTGCGCCTGCCCAATGTGGCCTGTGTCGGTGGCTCCTGGGTCGCGCCACGCGACGCGATGCTCGGCGGCGACTGGCAGGCCATCACCGAACTGGCGCGCGCGGCCAGCGCCCTGCCGCGCTGAGCGGTGGCGCAAAGGCCACAGCGCGCAGCCCATGCGCGCCGTGGCGCTGGTCTTGCGCGCGGGCCCCGACTAACCTGTTCCCGAGGCAGGAAAACAGGCAACCACAACAGGTTGCACCATGATGACACTTTCACGACGCGGGTTTCTCGCATCCGCTGGAGCGCTGGCGCTTGCTGGCTGCGAGGCACCTCAACCCGCTGCCCCGGCCCTTTCCGAGCCGCGTTTCACCGAAGATGGCCGCCCGATCGCGACCACACGCGCAGAACCGCTCTCGGATCTGGCCGCGCGCTTCGACATCACGCCGATTTCCTACGAGGAACGGCTGGACGGCAACCGCACCCTGCCTGCCACTGGCATGAGCCTGATCCCGCCGCAATTCCACCGGCAAGTGGTGGCATATCCCTCATCGCAGGCGCCCGGCACGATTCTGGTGCAGAACAGCACACGGCATCTGTTCCTGATCCTCGATGACGGCCATGCACTGCGCTACGGGATTTCGGTCGGACGCGAAGGGCTGACATGGCGCGGGCGCGGCCACATCTATCGCCGCGCGGAATGGCCGACATGGACCCCCACGGCCCGGATGATCCGCGAAGATCCCGGCCTGAGCCGTTTCGCAGGCGGCATGCCCGGCGGGCCGCGCAACCCGCTGGGCGCGCGCGCGCTCTATCTGATGTCGGGCGGGCGCGATCAGGGCTACCGTATCCATGGCACGCCCGAATACTGGAAGATCGGCGAATATGTCTCTTCGGGCTGTATCCGCATGGTCAATCAGGATGCTATTGATCTCTATGAGCGGGTGCCCATTGGCACGCAGGTCATCACGATCTGACAGGACGGGTTGCAATTGATTAATACTTTGCGATCATATTGGGAAGATGTCCGGAATTTGTCTCATGCCTCACTCTGTCCTGTCCCGTCGCCATTTCCTTGGCCTCTCGGCAAGCGCCGCCGCGCTGAGCGCCTGCGTGCCTGCGCTGACCCCGCCGCCGCCACCGCCGGAATTCGAGCCGATCGACTATGCCAGCCGCCGCGACGGGGCGCACCGGCTGCGCGCGATCAATCTGCAGGAAATCCCGGAATTCCTGCACCGGCAGGTCGTGCCCTATCAGTCTGAAGAACCTGCCGGCACGGTCATCATCGAAAACCGGAACCGCCTGCTCTATCTCATCCTCGAGAATGGCTATGCCCTGCGCTACGGTATTTCCGTGGGCCGCGACGGCTTCGACTGGACCGGCGAAGCAACGGTCTATCGCCGCGCGCAATGGCCAACCTGGACCCCGCCACCCGAGATGATCGAACGCGAACCGCATCTGGAACGCTGGAAAGACGGCCAGCCCGGCGGGCCGGACAATCCGCTTGGCGCGCGCGCGCTTTACCTGATGAATGATGACGGGCGCGATCAGGGCTACCGTATCCATGGCACACCTGAATGGCGCTCGATCGGGCGCTTTGCCTCGTCAGGCTGTTTCCGCATGCTGCAACAAGATGTGATCGACCTCTATGACCGCGTGCCGGTCGGCACCAGAGTCGTCGTGATCTGAAACCCCATCCGGGGCCATCATACCCCACTCCATGCTTTCATCTTGCCAAAAATACTCAAAGCCCGTCAGGCGCTCAAAGCCCATGGCCTGCGCCCATTGCACCACGCCTGCACGGCTGCGCCAAAGGCTTCGAACAAGGGCCGCGAAACCGGATCCTGACCAGCCTGCCATTCCGGATGCCATTGCACCGACAGGGTAAAGCCCGGCGCATCGGCGACATAGAGCGCTTCGGGCGTGCCGTCGGGCGCATGGCCGTCAATCACGATCTGCGCGCCGGGCGTCTTGATCCCCTGCCCGTGCAGCGTGTTGGTCATCACCTCGCGCGCGCCCATCAGGCGGTGGAATACTCCGCCCTCATGAAAGCTGACCTTGTGGCGCAGGGCGAATTTCTCGTCCAGCGTGCCATCCGGGGGCATGCGGTGGTTCATCCGGCCCGGCAGATCGCGGATTTCGGGGTAAAGCGTGCCGCCAAGCGCGACATTGACCTCCTGAAAGCCGCGACAGACCCCCAGAAAGGGCTGCCCGCGCGCAACACAGGCGCGCACCAGCGGCAGGGTGATCGCATCGCGCGCACGGTCAAAATCGCCATGCGCAGGTGTTTCCGCTTCGCCATATTCTTCCGGGTGGACATTGGGCCGCCCGCCGGTCAACAGAAACCCGTCACAGGTGTCGAGCAATTCCGCGACCGAGACAAGCCGCGGATCCGAGGGCACCAGCAAGGGCAGGCAGCGCGACACTTCGGCCACAGCCTCGGAATTCATCGTGCCGCCCGCATGGGCGGGGTATTCGTCATTGATCAGATAGGAATTGCCGATGATCCCGACGACTGGCCTGCGCATTCGTGCCTCTGACTGTTACTGCCCATAGCTTAGCAGAGGCAGAGCAAAGGTCGAGAGGCACAGGCCGATTTCCCGCCCATATGCCGCATTGTGACCGCGCGCTGCCCGATCCGGGGCGGGCGGGCGCGTGGGCGATGCTCAGGCATTCACATCAACAACAACCCGCCCCTTCACCTGCCCTTTCAGGATATCCGCCCCGAGCTGCGGCAGATCCGCCAGCGTGGCGGGCTGGATCATCGCCTCGAGCTTGTCCATCGGCAGATCGCGCGCGATGCGCTGCCAGGCCGCGATCCGGTTCTCATAGGGCTGCAGCACCGAATCGATCCCCAGCAGATTCACCCCGCGCAGCAGAAACGGGATGACCGTCGCAGGCAGTGCCGCCCCGCCCGCCAGACCCACAGCCGCGACCGAGCAGCGATACTTCATCTGCCCCAGCACCCGCGCCAGCATCGCACCGCCCACCGCATCGACACAGCCGGCCCAGGTCTCGGTTTCGAGCGGGCGCTTGACCGTCTCGGCCAGCTCCGCGCGCGGCACGATCCGGCTTGCGCCCAGATCGCGCAGATAGGTCTCGGTTTCGGGCCGACCCGTCACCGCCGCGACCTCATGACCAAGTTTTGCCAGCAGCGCCACGGCGATCGATCCGACCCCGCCTGCCGCCCCTGTCACCAGCACAGGCCCGTCACCGGGGGTCAGGCCATGGTCTTCGAGCGCCATCACCGCCAGCATCGAGGTGAACCCGGCCGTGCCGACCGCCATCGCCGCCCGCGTGCTCAGCCCCTCGGGCAAGGGCACCAGCCAGTCGGCCTTGACGCGGGCTTTCTGGGCATAGCCGCCCCAATGCGCCTCGCCCACGCGCCAGCCGGTCAGCACCACCTTGTCGCCGGGTTTGTAGCGCGCGTCTGATGAGTGCTCGACCGTACCCGCAAAATCGATGCCCGGCACATGCGGATAGGACCGCACCAGCCCGCCGCCGGGGCCGATGCACAGCCCGTCCTTGTAATTCACGGTCGAATATTCGACCGCGACCGTGACCTCGCCCTCGGGCAACTGATCCGTGTCAAGTTCCGTGACCGCCGCTTGAGTCTTGCCATCCTCAGTCTTGCTGACAAGCAATGCCTTGAAGCTCATGGATTTTTCCTCCGTGTCATGTCCTTCAACCGGGCGCGGCTCAGCGCCCCGGTCCTTTCCAGTCGATCTGACAGATCTCTGCGGAGCGCCCGTCGAAATCCCACACCCGGCCAAAGGCGCGCACGCGGCCCTTGGTGGCGGTGGCGACCGTGATATCCGGGCCCATCCAGTATTCGGTATTGGTGACGACGATCTCGCGATCCGGGTCCGCACCGCGCAGGGGCACGACCTCGCCCTGAATCTTGCGGCCCACCATCAGGCGGCGGGTGTCGCCCTCGGTCTCGTAGCTGACCGGCGCGCGTTCGGCGCCCAGAAATTCGCTGACCAGCATCCCGAACAGCCCTGTGGTGCCGCGCGCCGCGCCCGAGAAGATATGCACCAGCCCGGAATAGGCCGCGTCCGAGGCGCGCTCGTCGATAAAGGCCGCTGCCTTCCAGTTGCCGCGTGCCATCAGCCCCGGAATTTCCAGCATCAGCCCGACATTCAGCCCTGACAGATCGGCCTCGCCATACTGGCCCGCATCGATCCGCACCCCGGCCCAGGCCTGACAATAGCCTTCGGTGGGCGGATGCTGGCCCAGCGACACCACGCAGGGGCAGAACACAGTGCAGTTGCAATTCAGGATCAATTCGCCCTTGATCGCCCAGGGCACAGTGCCCACAGCGGGTTCGTCCAGTGTCACGCTCATAGCCATCCTCCCAGTTCCGACATGATCACCACCGCGCCGAGGCCGATCAGCCCATAGCCCAGCGGTGCGGTCAGCCGCGCGCCGATCTGCGGCAGTTTTTCCAGCATCATCAGCACCATGCCCCCCCCCATCCACAACAGATTCATGGTGCCGCCGACAAAGGCCAGCGCCATCAGCGCCCAGCAGCAGCCCAGACAGACCGCGCCCAGCTGCACCCCCATCCGCCACGGGCCCAACCCCCAATGCTGGATGAAAAACGCCAGCGGGCGGCGACATTTCGACAGGCAGGCCGCTTTCAGCGCCGAGAACTGATAGCCCCCGGCCCCGATGAGCAAAGCTGCGCTCAGCCAGCCGCTCACGCTCTCGCCCAGCGGGTTGAGCAAACCTGCCCCGGCCAGCGCCAGCTGCGCAGCTGTCGCGAGCAGTGAAAACCCGATCCAGACCAACAGATAGCCTGCAAGCAATGCCCCGAAACCCGAAGCTTGCCCGCCCTGCACCAGATCATCCCATGTCGCAAAGGCAGGCAGCGCGGTCGGGGCCATCATCGCGGCTGACATCAGCACCCACATCAAGAGAATATTCGGCGCACCCGCCAGACCCGGCTCGATGCGGCAGAGCGCGTCCCAGAACTCTGCGCCGTAGAAAGTGGCGGCTGCGCGGATATCCGGGGGCAGCTGCATCGCGTAAAGCACCACCCAGCCCAGCAGGATCGCGGCATAAAGCCCCAGCCAATGCGGCGCGGTCATCTGTCTGATACGGGCAGCAGGCATCCTTGGCATGACCCTTGCATCTTGGCGATGAAGCCGGAATCGTATATGTCAGACATATCAGGCCAATTCCGGTCTGACAATTTTTAATTGTCTGACATATCGCGGGACAAATGCGTGAAGACCGAGTTGAACAAAACCACGGAGTATTCCCAGCAGATCGCGCAAAGCCTGCGTGATGCGATCATTTCCGGGGATCTGCCAGTTGACGAGCGCCTGCCCTCGGAAGCGGAACTGGCCGCGCGGTTCAATGTCTCGCGCCCGACGGTGCGCGAGGCGCTGAAACGGCTGGCGGCGCAGAATCTGATCCGCACCCAGCGCGGGGCGAGTGGCGGGGCATTCGTCAACCGGCTGAGCTTTGCACAGGCGCAGGCGCATCTTGCGACGACCGCAACGCTGCTTCTGTCGATGAATGCAGTGGATTTCGAAACCGCAGCCGAGGCCCGTTTCGCGCTGGAACGTGCCTGTCTGCCGCTGGCCTGCACGCGCCGCACGCCCTCGCATCTGGCCAGCCTGCGCGCCGAACTGGCGCGGCAGGGCACGCAGGGGCTGAGCGATGAGGATTTCTGCGCCTCGGATGTCGCCTTTCACCGGGCGCTGGTCGATGCGGCAGGCAATCCGGTGCTGTCCTGGCATATGGCGGGCGCGGTCGAAGCGATGCAGCCCCTGATGAACATGATCACCTACACGGCCCGGTCGCGCGCGCAGATCATGGCGCTGCATCACGCCTTGCTGACCGCCCTTGAGGCAAATGATCTGCAGGCGGCCAATCAGGCCATGGATGCCTTGGCCGATTACACGATGGCGCTTGGCAGCGAAATCCGCGCGCGCCGCGCAGCAAGACCTGCCGCGCGCTGACCCGGAAATGGCATCGACCCGCGCGCGAAAAGCGCGGGTCGTCAGCCTGGCCATCACGCCCGATACAAGGCGCGGCGATCTCAGGCGTTCAGACGGTCTGCAAGAAGCGCAATCATCCGCTGATGATCCGCGTCGAAATTGCGGATCCCCTCGCTCAGCTTTTCGGTGGCCATGGCATCGGCATTCACCAGCCAGCGGAACGTCGGTTCATCCAGCTGCAACGGATCGGTCGCAACGGCAGTGTCAGGCGACAGCACCCGCGGCAGTTCGGCTGTGTCACGCGACAATTCATCCAGCAATTTCGGCGAAATCGTCAGATTGTCGCAACCGGCCAGCGCCTTGACCTGCGCGGCGGTGCGGAACGAGGCCCCCATGACAATGGTGCTGATCCCGTTCGATTTGAAGTAATCATAGATCCGCCGCACCGAAGCCACGCCCGGATCGTTTTCGGGGCTGTAGCCTTCGACGCCATCGGCCTTTTTGTGCCAATCCGTGATCCGCCCCACGAAAGGCGAGATCAGCCAGGCCCCGGCATCGGCACAGGCCACGGCCTGGGCCAGCGAGAAAACCAGCGTCAGATTGCAGTCAATCCCCTCGCGCTGCAGGATTTCAGCCGCGCGGATGCCTTCCCATGTTGCGGCCAGCTTGATCAGGATACGCTCCTTGCCAATGCCGCGCGCGGCATATTCGGCGATGATCTCATGCGCGCGGTGTACCGAAGCATCCGTGTCAAAGGACAGGCAGGCATCAACCTCGGTCGAGACGCGGCCGGGCACCAGTCGGGCCAGTTCCGCGCCGATGGCAACCGTCAGCACTGCCGCAGCCGCCGGGGCATCCTTGCCGGCCGCGCGGCAGGCGGCGAGTTCCTCGGTGATCAGAGTGTCCAGTTCCGGGTCTTTCAGCGCCGCCAGAACCAGCGAGGGGTTGGTCGTGCAATCCACAGGCTTGTAGCTGCGGATGGCCGCAAGCTCGCCTGTATCGGCGACAACCGTCGTCATGGTCTTGAGTTGGTCGAGTGCAGTGGTCATGAAGTCAGCTCCTGATCAGTCAGCCTGTAAGAAATGCTTCTGCGCGTGCGAGAATCGCAAGACCGGCAGCGCCGCCAGAAAGGCAAGGCGCAGCGGCAAGGGTCTGGCGGCGCAGACTGCTGTTTGCGTCGAAACCGCGCGCCAGCCCGCTTCCGGAATACAGGCGGCCACAGTCCTGCGCGCAGTCGCGTCGTCTTGCATGGACATGCGGCCCCTTCCCTTGCCGGATCGTCGCGCCTGCGCGCGCCGAATGGCGGGCAGATATCGACGTTAGCGCTATCATACAAGAGATGGCACCCGAGTTGGAGTCCCTCTGAACCATCCCCTGCAACCGGGATGACCGGACCTGCCGCGAGGTGATTTCTGTTCATCCGCCCTACCTGTTCGCAGACCTGTCTGCACGACCATCATCCGACATGACAGCATGCGCTGCCCGCAGCTCTGGCCTCGCCCTAGCGCGAAACTGCCGCGCGATACAACCCGACGCAGCATCGGCACTGCGCTTCGCGGTCGCTCCGGGCGGTGCCGGGACAACGGGTGCGCTCCGCGCCATAAGTGTGTTTCCGCCGACCCGAGGATATCCGGCTGCGCATTACTGGGCAATCCGCTGCGGGCTGTGTAGAGGCCCGGCGACAAATCCACGAGCGGAGACCTATATGCCACGCCAAGACCCGACCGCAGCCCGCAGCCGTCGCGCCTTTCTGACCGGAGCTGCTGCCGCCCTGATCACGGTTCAGGCAAGCCCGGGCCACGCCCTGCCCTTCTTTCGCCGCAGACAGGCTGCAGATACTGCCGCAGAGCGCAGCCTGTTCATGCTGCATCAGCGCACCGGCGAAATCTATCACGAGGTCTATTTCAACGGCGAAGCCTATCTGAAAGACCCGCTGGACCGATTCGCGGTCTTTGCCCGTGACATGCGATCGGGCACTGTCGGCGAAATGGACCCGCATCTGCTGGATCTGGCGCATGATCTGCAACAGCTTTCCGGCCCTGACACACCGCTGATCCTGACGCATGGGTTTCGCGCCGCGCGCAGGGGCGGTCCGGCAGGCTCGCATCACCTGACCGGCGAGGCGATGGACATCACCCATCCCGAACTTGGCCCGTCTCAGCTATACCAGCTTGCGGACAGGCTGGAACGCGGCGGGCTGGGCCGCTATCGCAGCTTCATCCATATCGATACCGGGCCGACCCGGCGCTGGTAGCATCGGTCGCCCCGGCCTGCGCCTGCCGCGATTGTGTGCAAGCGGGGCCGGTCCCATATCTGCTTTGCGCTTGACCTTGCGGGCCAATCCGATGAGTTTGCGGCAGATGACACAGCAGGACTGCCGCATGACAGGCCGGACACCGCCCTTCGCCCCGTTTGAATGGATGATCGCCTGGCGCTATCTGCGCGCCCGCCGCGCCGAGGGCGGGGTCAGCGCGATGACAGTGATTTCCTTTCTGGGCATCATGCTGGCGGTGTTTGCGCTGATTGCCACATTGTCGGTGCGCTCGGGCTTCCGGGCGGAATTTGTCGACACGATCCTGGGCGCGAATGCGCATGTCACGGTCTATTCCGCTGTCCATGTCGACGAGGCCGGGCGCACCAGCCGGGTGATCGAAGATTATGACGAGATGGCCGAACGTCTGGCCGCCGTCCGTGGCGTCACGCGGGTTGCCCCCCTGATCAAGGGGCAGGTCATGGCCTCGGCGCATAGCCGCAATACCGGGGTCGAGGTCTTCGGCATCAAGCCCGAAGACCTGCTGACCATCCCGCGCGTGGCCGATCCGGAGCACGCGCTGGGCGATATTGCGCGGTTCAGCGAAGGGGTGGCCATCGGATCAGGGGTCGCGCGCGAGCTGAACCTGTCGCTGGGGGATTCGGTGCGGGTGATCTCGCCTGACGGGGCGCGCACGGCTTTTGGCACCAGCCCGCGCATATCGGCCTATGAGGTGGTCTATATCTTCACGGCCGGGCGCTATGATATTGACCGGACACGATTATACATGCCCTTTGAAGAGGCGCAGATCTTCTTCAACCGCGATGGCGTGGCCGATGAAATGGAGGTCATGGTCGTCAATCCCGACCAGATCGACACGATGCGCGCGGACCTGCTGCGCGCAGGCGGCGAGCGGGCGATGCTCTGGACCTGGCGCGACAGTGCCGGTGCCTTCCTGCGCGCGCTCGATGTCGAGGACAATGTGATGTTCGTGATCCTGTCGATTCTGGTGCTGATTGCCGCGATGAATATCATTTCGGGGCTGATCATGCTGGTCAAGAACAAGGGCCGCGATATCGGCATCCTGCGCACGATGGGCCTGTCCGAAGGCTCGGTGCTGCGGGTGTTCTTCATCTGCGGGGCCAGTGTGGGCGTGCTGGGCACGATTGCCGGGGTCATTCTGGGCTGTCTGTTCGCGATCTATATCGATCCGATCTTCAGCCTGATCAATTTCGCTTCGGGCGGCGGGGTCTGGGACCCGTCGATCCGGGGCATCTATGAGCTGCCTGCCGAATTGCGCCTGGGCGATGTGCTGAAAGCGGTGGGCCTGTCGCTGTCGCTCTCGTTCATCGTGACGATCTTTCCGGCGCGACGGGCCGCGCGCATGAACCCGGTCGAGGCGCTGCGTTATGAATGAAGATGTGCTGGCGCTCGAAGATGTGTCGAAAACCTATAATGCCGGCAAGCCCAACGAAGTGCAGGTGCTGCGCGGGGCCTCGCTGGTGATGAAGCGCGGCGAGGTGGTGGCGCTGGTTGCACCGTCCGGGGCGGGCAAATCGACGCTGCTGCATATCGCCGGGCTGCTGGACACGCCTGATCAGGGCAGCGTCGTGATTGACGGCAGGGACATGACCCGGCTGGGTGACCACGCGCGCACGGCCGCACGGCGCGGCCAGGTCGGCTTTGTCTACCAGTTTCACCACTTGCTGCCCGAATTCTCGGCGCTGGAAAATGTGGTGCTGCCACAGCTGGCCAATGCTGTATCGCCCTCGGCGGCAGAGGCACGCGCGCGCGATCTGCTGGGCCGTGTTGGGGTGGCAGAGCGTGCTGATCACCGCCCGGCGGCGCTGTCAGGGGGGGAACAACAGCGCGTTGCCTTCTGCCGGGCGCTGGCCAATGCCCCGAGCCTGCTGCTCGCCGATGAGCCGACCGGCAATCTCGATCCTGCGACCTCGGATCAGGTGTTTGCCGCATTGATGGGGCTGGTGCGCGACACGGGCCTGTCTGCGCTGATCGCAACCCATAACATGGAACTCGCCCGCCGGATGGACCGGATTGTCAGGCTGGATGAAGGTCAGATCACGGCACAATGATCGTGACGCGCCTGAGCCATGCGCGGTGATGATCATGGCGCAGCTGCGGTGCTTCTTCCCGCGCGGTGAGACTGTCCCTGCCCGCGATCACCGGCTGACAGGGCCGGGCCGCGCGGTTTCAGGCTCGCGGCCTGTGCATGGCAATCGGCACATGGCTCAGGCGCTGCCCAGACTCTCTTTTTGCGGCGCGACAGGATCGGCCCCGGCCTGCGGCTGATCCTCGAGCACATGATCGATCAGCGCGAGGGTCGTGGCAAGTTCTGCCGGATCCTGCGCGGCATCAATCTGGTCGATCAGATACTGTGCCAGAGGCTCTGTCAGGGAAGACGCGGTCACGGGACGCGCGGCCAGACGCTGCAGCAGGGCCGCTTCATCGACCATGACATCATAGTCAATCCCCGCGAAGGCCCGCACCCGGTCGATACGGTCCTGGGTGCAATCCATCAGGGCGGCCATGGCTTTGGTTTTCCCCATCTGCACGGTCTTCCCCAGATAGTCATAGGGCGCATTATCCGACCGGATCAGGACGCGATTCATCACCGGGTCCACCACACCGATGATATCCAGAATGCCGCAGCCGCGCGCATAATCGAAAATCGCGCTCATCAGTTCGGATGTCGCCCGCGCGACCGAGCCCTTGCCGCGATGTTCCATCCCCAGCCGCTCGGTATCGACACAAAAACGGGTCGCTTCCCAGACCGTGGGCGCGCGCAAGGGGGGGTCGCCCTGCAGAATATCGCTGAACACATCCGACAGCATATGCGGCCCTGTCGTCTGCAAAAGCCGGACACAGGACACGACATTATCGGCATCATCGAGGCCCAGCAGGTAAATCGGATCCTGCATGTCGAATTCGTCGAATTCCATGCCGTTGCTGACCTCGACATCCCAACCAAGCCGACCAGCGAATACCCTTGCCCTCAGGCGAAACATTTCTTCCAGCAATCTTGTGTGGTGTTTCCGGTTGATTGCGTCGATTACGAGTATCATCAGTACCTCCTGCGCCGTCATGACATTCTTGACTACCTTTACCTGCAGCCGCGAATCGGTCCATGCGGGAAATCCCGTAGAAAATGTCCCGTTTAAGTTGTATCCGAGATGGCGCATTTAGATCCGCGAAAACCGCAGCTTAGCGCGGGGCGCAGGAATATCGCTTCCGCCCGCGACTCAGCATGGCGGTCGCGCGATTCACATCGGATAGATGATGCCCATACCAACCGCACGCGCCACGGCCTGCGCCGTTGTCATCGACCCAAGCTTGTTGCGCGCCGAACGCATATGCACTTCGACAGTGCGCGATGAAATCGACAGGATGTCGGCAATGTCACCCTGGGTCTTTCCCGCGGCACTCCATTGCAGCATCTCGATCTCGCGCAGCGAAAGCGAGGGCGCGTTGATCGCGCGCATGACAACACCCTGCTGCATGACACAATCGTGGAGCAATGCCGCCTCGACCTGCATGCTGGGCAGGATCCGGAACAAATGCTTGTGCCATGCCTCGCTGCTCATTTTCCGCGTCCCGCTCAGCAGTCCCTTGTCGCCATAAGGCCCTCTTACAGGAATGGTGACGCCTGTTTCGGGAATACCGAAATCCGCAGCTGCTGAAAACAAGCGGTCATAGAGAGGATCGTCCACCAGACGCGACCAGGAAACCGGGGCCTGGCTGCGCTGGGCATGCAGCATCGCCGGATCCTGCTCATGCAGGTTATTGCGTTGGTAATGTTCTTTCCAGGCGTCAGGATAGCTGACAGCGATATGCACCGAATTATCAATGTGATTGAAACCCGCATAGGCACCGCATTCAAGCTCCAGCCTGTCGCAAGCCTCCTTGAGCAGATCAAGCAGGCCCTTTCCCGGATCAGGCATTGCGCCAAGATCATGAAGCGACACCGATATTCTCCCAGCGTGAAGCGCCGTGCGACACTCTTCGAAACCATGACCAATCGGGAACTTGAAAAATAACGACCTGAGCAACTAAACAAGGCACCACCAGCGCCAGAATTGCCATCTGAGGTCAAAACCTAGGCCGGGCGACGCAAGAAAACAAGCGCAAGTTGAGTATTATTCATTTTGAACTTCTTGAAAAACCCTGATGCCCGGCGCATCTTCCGCAGGAATCTGAAACAGCTTTCGTGGAATGCGAATAAAGCGCGCTGCATTGCGTCTTGCTCAGGCGATACAGGCGCTTATTGTGCACAACTGCACACAGATATGATTGCCAGCCGCAAGAGGACCAGCATGACAGCATTGATCGCCCGCGCAGATCTGAAAGTCGCCCCGGAACTCGCGACATTTGTCGAAGTAGATTTGTTGCCGGGCACGGGTATTGCCGCCAGTGCCTTCTGGGACGGGTTCGCATCGATACTGCGCGATCTGACGCCCGTAAACCGCGCGCTGCTTGACCGGCGCGCAGCGTTGCAGGAACAGATCGATGACTGGCACAGGGCGCGCGCGAACCAGCCGCATGATCGCGAAAGCTACAAGGCGTTTCTCGAAGACATCGGCTATCTGCTGCCCGAACTCGCACCGTTCGAAATCGACACATCGCATGTGGATGCCGAGATCGCCACGATTGCCGGGCCGCAGCTTGTCGTGCCGATCACCAATGCGCGCTACGCGCTCAATGCCGCGAACGCCCGCTGGGGCAGTCTCTATGATGCGCTTTACGGCACGGATGCGATGGGCAGCCTGCCGCCCGCAGGCGGCTATGAGCAGGGGCGCGGTGCGCGCGTTGTCGCGCGGGTGCGGGTGTTTCTGGACGCAGCCTTTCCGCTTGCGGGCCATAGCCATGCCGATGCGCGGCTTTATCATGTGCGGGGCGGCGCGCTGCTGGTCGATGGCAAGCCGCTGGAAAGCCCGGAAAAATTTGCAGGCTACAAGGGCGACCCGCGCGCGCCGGATTCCGTGATTCTGGTGAATAACGGCCTGCATGTGGAACTGGTCTTCAACCGCGCGCATCTGATCGGCGGGCGTGATCAGGCGGCTCTGGCCGATGTGCGGGTCGAATCCGCGCTGTCGGCGATCATGGATTGCGAAGACTCGGTCGCCTGTGTCGATGCTGCGGACAAGGTGCAGGCTTACGCCAACTGGCTGGGGCTGATGAAGGGCGATCTGACTGCAACGCTGGACAAGGGCGGCAAGACCGTCACCCGCGCGCTTGCCCCTGATATCGAGATCACCGCCCCCGATGGCAGCCCGAAGACCCTGAAAGGCCGCGCGCTTCTGTGGGTGCGCAATGTGGGCCATCTGATGACCAACCCTGCCATTCTGGATGCGGACGGGAATGAGGTCTTCGAGGGGTTGATGGACGCGATGATGACCGTCACCTGCGCATTGCATGATCTGAAGAAAACCAGCGGCCCGCGCAATTCGACCGAAGGCTCGATCTATATCGTCAAGCCCAAGATGCACGGGCCGGAGGAAGTCGGTTTTGCGGATGAGATTTTCGCCCGTGTCGAGCAAGTGCTTGGCCTTGCGCCCAACACGATCAAGATCGGCGTGATGGATGAAGAACGCCGCACGTCAGTCAATCTGCAGCAATGCATCCATGCGGCACGGCACCGGGTGGCCTTTATCAACACAGGCTTTCTGGACCGCACGGGGGATGAAATTCACACCTCGATGGAAGCTGGCCCCTTCTCGCGCAAGGATTTCATCAAGCGCAAGGGCTGGATCAAGGCCTATGAAGATCGCAATGTCGATATTGGCCTCGAATGCGGGCTGATGGGGCGCGCGCAGATCGGCAAGGGCATGTGGGCCATGCCCGACCAGATGGCGGCGATGCTGGAAACCAAGATCGAGCATCCGAAAGCAGGCGCGAATACCGCCTGGGTGCCCTCGCCGACCGCCGCGACCTTGCACGCGCTGCATTACCATCAGGTGAATGTCCGCGCGGTGCAGGAGAAGCTCGCCAAGGGGGGCCGGCGCGCGCATGTCGAGGCGCTACTGGAGATCCCGCAAGCGTCATTTCGCAAATGGTCGAAGGATCAGATCATCCGCGAAGTGGAAAACAACGCCCAAGGGATTCTGGGCTATGTCGTGCGCTGGGTCGATCAGGGCGTGGGCTGTTCCAAAGTGCCGGACATCAATGATGTGGGCCTGATGGAGGACCGCGCGACCTGCCGCATTTCCAGCCAGCATATCGCCAACTGGCTGCATCATGGGGTGGTGTCCGAGGCTGAGGCGATGGCCGCGATGCAGCGCATGGCCGAAGTCGTGGACCGCCAGAATGCGGGTGATCCGGCCTACCGCCCGATGGCACCGGGATTTGACGGGATCGCGTTTCAGGCGGCCTGCGATCTGGTGTTCAAGGGCCGGGTGCAGCCTTCGGGCTATACCGAACCTGTGCTGCACGCGCGGCGGCTGGAGTTGAAGGCGGCGGGGTAAGCCCGACCAGACGCGCCGCACATTCAACTGTCGCGCGGCTTCTCATAGGCGGGCGCGGGCGGGGACTGTCTGGTGGTGGGGAAGTCCTTGCCCGAGGGGTCAATATACACCCCTTTCGCCGTCTCGCCCTGATCTGCGCCTTCCTGCCTTGCTTGCCACCCCTGCGGCGGCGGATCCGACGGTTGGTCTGGGCCTGTCCTTCAGCTTTGGCAGCGGGGGCGTGGATACCGGGATCGGGCTGCGCGTGTTCTCGTACAACCGGCGCAAGCGGACCGTGGCGACAGCGGGCGTGGATTACATGCTCGGCAGCCAGACCTGGCGCGGGACGCGGGTGGCGGCCTATCTGGGGAGCAACAGCTATCTCGGCCTTGATCTGGGGATCGGGTTCGGGGATGGAGCAATCGGGCTGGGTCTGGGGGCTGGTGGGGTCAGGACGAAGCGTGTGCCTGTGGCGCCGCTCGGGTGTGACGGGCCATGTGGCGGCGCATAAGGCAATTTACGCGCGGATAAATGCGAAATCACAGGCAAGATCTTCCTGCTATCAAGCCTCGCATTATTCAATCACCAAGCGCGTCCACCCAATTCTGCCGCATGTGCACGATCCGCAAAACTTCCAGCCAACCTGCCGCAATGCGATAGACGATCAGATGCGAACCCGAGCGATAAAGCCGCACGGGCGGGCGGATCAGGTGGCTTTCGCGCGCCAGTCTGGGCTCTTGCACCAGCAGGTCCATATCCGCCGTCAGCCCCCGGATATAGGTTTCCGCCTGCGCGACGGACCAGCGCTGCGCCGTGTAGTCCCAGATCG